>CALYRQ010000049.1 GCA_945483375.1 uncultured Elusimicrobia bacterium | reverse complement strand
CAGCGGGCTTCTTAAAACGCCTGCCAGCGCGGTGCGGTCCGCCGGGTCCGCCGCCGCGCGCAGGAAATTTAAGAAATCGTTTACTTCCTGCTTGCGGTAAAAATCTTTATCCGTTTCCACGTTAAACGGAATACCCCGGCGGCGCAGTGCGTCCGCATACGGGCCGGAGGTGGTGGAAGCGCGGGACAAAAGCGTAATGTCTTTATACGCCAGTTTGCGCCCGTCCGAAAGCGTCAGCCGGCCCACATTGTTTTCAATCCAGTCGGCAATCCGTTCGGCCTGGTTGTGGCGGAAATCGTCCGCCAGCGCACCGGTTTCGGGAGAGCACACAAACAGCCATTTGGCCGCGGGACCGGGTAACGGCTTGGCCGGAAAAATGGGTACGTAAGCGGGCTGGAACGCCGTTTCCTGCACCATGGCGCGCGCGCAAACGGCGTTGGCCGTGCCGACGATGTCCGGCGCACTGCGGAAGTTTTGCTGCAAGAAACACTTTTCCCCTCCCTGTTTTAAAATCAAATCGGTAAACAGTTCGTACGCCGTAATGTCCGCCCCGCGGAAACGGTAAATGGATTGCTTGGGGTCACCCACCACAAAGAGTTTGCCGGGCGCCAAAACAACGTCCTGCCAGCGTGCGGCGGAGGAAGATTTTTCTTCCGCCAAAAACAAGAGGAGCTCGCCCTGCACGGGGTCGGTGTCCTGGAACTCGTCGATAAAAAGCGCGTCGAACTTTTCTTTAAGAAGTCGCCTCACATATAAATCGTTTTGCAGAAGGTTGCGGGTTTTTACAATTAAATCGTCGAAACTTAAAATTCCTTCGCGCTCATACCCGGCGCGGATTTCCTGCGTGACGGAACGTACTAAATTAAACGCGGAGAGGAAAATTTGCTGTTTTTCGGGCGCGGTTTTGGCGGCAAACTGCACGAGCGAACGGGCTTCTTCAAACGCGTCTTCGTCCCACCCTTTGGGGAGGGCGGACGGAAACGCGGGAGCGGGTTCTTCCGGTGCGGGAGGCACCGTTTTCCCCTGTAAAAAAGCGGCGGTGCGGCGCAAGGACGCGGCCGCAAACGTTAACGCTTTTTCGGCGTTGCGCGGTTTTTTGCCGTCTAAAAATGCGCTGCTCCAGTCTTCGGCGCGGACGGCTTTTTCCAAACAGACGCCGGCCAGCATGGGCACGTGCGCGAAATAATCGTACCGTTCGATTTTACCGCTGCACAGTTCGCGCGCAAATTCTTTTAATTCGGGGAGCGAAATTTCCGGCAGGACTTTTTTCCACTCTTCCGCGCGCGGCGCGTTTACGCCCAGTTCCGCGTCCAAAAACGAATTCCAGCGTGCGTCAAACAGTTGGGCGGCTTTGCGGCCCGAATCAATTTCCGCATTCGGCGAAAGGCCGGCTTCCAACGGAAAAGTCTTTAAAATTTCGGCGCAGAACCCGTGAATGGTGCCCACGCACGCGCGGTCCAGCCGCGCCAGAGCGGCTTCGGCGCGCGGGATAAGTTTGTCGTCCGGCACGTTAAACCGTTCGCGCAACAGCGTTAAAACGGAAGAGGGTTTGTTTTCCCGCGCGGCGGCCAACACTTCGTGAAGAGCGGTAATCAAACGCGTTTTAATTTCGGCGGCGGCTTTTTCGGTAAACGTAAGAGCCACCAGTTTTTCAACCGGCACGCCAAGCGCCAGCACCGCCAGGCAAAGCCGCGTAATCAGCAGGGTGGTTTTGCCCGTTCCCGCCCCGGCTTCCACTACCATGTTGACGTTCAAAACGGTTTGCACTTTATCGCGGTCTTCGCGTCTATTCGGCATGGCGTGCCTCCTCCAGTCGGCGGCTTTGCGCGCTTTTGCGCGCGCGCATTAAACATTTAAAACTGTCCCGGCGGCAAATGGCCGCGTATGGGCAAAAATCGCACAAATCGGACGGGTTCAAAAAGAACGCGCCTTTTTTTATATACTCCGACAGAAGCGTTAAAAACGCTTCGGCGCGCGGCCGCAGGGCTTCAAAAGCGGACGGCTCCAAATCGCGCCGCGCATAGCCCTTGTTAATGGATAAAAGGCACGACCCGGCGGACGAGTACCCCGCCAGTTCCGGCAGTTTTTCGGCCGCCAGCACGTATAAAAACGGCTGGAAAATAAGATGCGTAAAGAAATCCGCCGCCAGGTTTTTGGTACCTTTTTTAGACGATTTATAATCCGCCACCACAAACGTTTTGTGTTCCGCGTCCACGTCCACGCGGTCGATGACGCCGCGCAGCCTAAACGGCAGGCCGGGCGCGTCCAGCCGCGTAAATTCTTTTTCAAAATAAGACGGCGTAAACGGCCCCAGATTTTTTAAATCGTCCATTACAAAGGCGGACAGCCGTTCGCGGATCTCCTGCAAAATCAGTTCCCACACCACGGGATAAATGCCAAACGCTTTATAACTTTCCCGGTTGTAACGGCCGTCCAGCGCGCGGTTTAAATATGCAAGCGCGGCAGAATCAAACACATCATGCGTAAGCTCCAGGCGGGAAAGTTCGGTGTAAAAATCCTGCAAAATTTCGTGGTAGGCGGTGCCGCGTTTGTCGGGCGACAGTTCGCGGCGGCTCAGGACGTCGTCTTTCTCCTCCAGGTTAAGGCCCTTGTCAAAAAAGTATTTCATCGGGCAGGCGGCGAGTTCCTGCAAAGCGGAAGGAGAAAATCCGGCCCCGTCGTTGGCGCGCGTGAAAATCTCTGTTCCGGCCGATATAAAACCGTCAAACGGATTGGGTTCCCCCGTTTCGGCCAAAGCGTGTGCGGCGGACAGGGAGCGGGAGATTTCATCCGTTAATAACCCGGCTTGCCGGTAATTTTCGCGCGCCGATTCCGGCTGCAAAATAACGGAAAAGGAAAGTTCTTTGGGCGTTAAAAATTCCGGCGAAACGGAAGCAATCTGTTCCGAAATGCGCCCGCTGACGCGGGGCGTTTCTTCGGCCGTCCAGGTTAAGTGGGCCGCGCGGGCGAGCTCGGCCAAATACACGGAGGGGACAGACTCTTTCCCGTCCGCGCCCGTGCGGGCGTACAGCGCATACAATTTTTCGCGCGCCGCCGTGGCCGCCGCAAAAAACAGCAAACGTTCTTCGTCCACGCGCTCGAGTTTTTGGTTCACCCAATAGCCCAGCACGTCGCGCAGTAAATAGCGGTAACGGTCCCGGAATACGGGGTCCTCCGGCACGATTTGCGGGAACGATTTTTCGTTCATACCGAGCAAAAACACCGCCTTAAACTGAAGCCCGCGCGCGCGCACCGCGTCCGTAAACGTTACGCCGCCGCGCACGCTTTCGGCTTCGTTAAAAGAAAGGGAATTTAATGCGTCCGTCAATTCTTCCACCGCTTCCCCCGCGCGGCTTTGAGCGCGCACGGAAGCGTATTTTTGGAGCGAATCAATTTTATCGCACACGGCGCGGTAGATTTCCGCGTCTTTGCCGCGGAACGAAGTGTCGTCGGTGTTGTCCGCCAAAAACGCACGAGCGAGCGCGGCGGCGTCCGCCCACGCACGCGGGGCGTTTAACGCTTCCAACCGCGCCTGGCACGCTTCCAGCCACGCCAAAAGAGAGGGGTCGTAATCTTTGGTCTGCGGCAGAAGATCTTTCCACTGGCTTAAATCGCGGCTGACGAGCGAAGAAGCCGCCAACGAACGCCATTTGTATTTTTGTTCTGCTTTAAAATAAGGGGACGATAAAACGGCCAGCACCGTATCGCGGTCAAACCCGCGCGCAGCCAACGAAAATAAATTCAAGCAAAATACGCCCAGCGGAAATTTAGAAAGCGGATACGCAAACGAAGCGTCCAGCGGAATACAGTTTTGCTTAAACGCACGGCGGACTTCGTCCTGGTACGGTGCGACGGAACGCGCAATAAGCGCGATATCGCCAAATTCATACCCCTCTTTTTCCGTCAGACGTAAAATCTCTTTGGCGGCGAAGAACACTTCCCCGCGCGGGTCCGCCGCCGACACGATATTCACCCCTGGAGCGTCCGCCGCGCCCTGCGGGGCAAACACGTACGCGCCGCTTGCGCCAAGCGCACCGAAATCGTTTTCGTCCGCGTCTTCGGCCGCGGGAGAAGCGCCCAGCCAGTTGGTTTCAAAAAAATTCTGCGCAAAACGGTACGCCGCATGCTTTTTATACGGCGCAAACACCGCCGACGGGTACGTTTTGCATACCCGGTTTACCAGTTCCAGCTGGCGGCCGGGCATATCGTAAAATCCGTAAAAAACGATTTGCTTGAAACCTTGTAAAAACGCGGAATTTTCCGCGCCGTTCAGCGCGCGTTCAAACATTTCCCGGTACGGACGGTAGCCGGGCACCTGCGCTTCGCGCTCGTTAAAACGGCGGTATATGCGCACCAGCCAGCCGAAGCGTTCCGCCTCCTGCGAGAACACCGGGTCCGCCGAGGTTTGCAAATGCTCTTCCAGTACGTCCGGGTCCGCCAGCGAGTCTGCCAAGTCCCTAAGGGACGCTTTTAACGCATGCACAAACCCGCGGGAAACGGGATAGCGGTTGAGCCCCGGCTCGGTTAAAATGTCTTTCAGTAAAAAATCGCGCAGATTGTCCTGCGGAAATTCGGGCAACGCCACGCCCTGCTCCGCGTCCAACGTGCGCAAAAGGGCGGAGCCCGTCAAAAAATGGATATTCGCCACCGCTCCGTTTTCCCCCGCCAACACGCCGGAAAGACGGCGAGCCAAAAACGAAGACGCGCACACGACAAGCCACGGCTCCAGCGGGTTTTGACGGCGGGAGCGGACAAAGCGTACAAACGATTTCTCCAGCGACGGATAATGTGCGTAAAAAAGTTCCATGGCGTACCGATAAATAGTAAAATAGAAACTACTTTATTATTGCATTTTTGGACGCATATTCAAATACTATGAAAACGCTCGTCATTGTCCGCCACGCACACGCACTGCCCGGCTACGAATCTGGCGTACATTCGGACGCCGAACGCCCCCTTTCCGCCGAAGGGCGCGAAAAAGCCTCCGTCGCCGCCGCGCGTCTGCACCAATTGGGTATTACGCCCGGGCTGATTATTACAAGCCCCCTCCTGCGGGCCGAACAAACCGCCTGCATTTTAGCTGAAACGCTTTGCGCGCCGGTTGAAAAATCGTTCGAATTAAACGGCCTTAAAGACGAACAAGAAGTGTGCGATTTTTTAAAAGAACAACTAAACCGTACGGACTGCGTGCTGGCCGTAGGGCACAATCCCAACGTAACGTACGTAACGCACATGTTGGCCGGGCAGGTGCGCACGTTTTTGCCGGGTTCGTTTGCCGTGATTAACATGGATAATCCGGCGGCACCTCAACTTACTTATTTTGGAGAATAACCATGACTGTTTTTGACGCCGTTCTGCTCGGACTTTTACAAGCCTTAGGTGAATTTTTACCAATTTCCAGCTCCGCCCATTTGGCGCTTTTGCCATATTTGCGCGGCATGGAATACCAGGGAATCGCGTTTGACATTATGCTCCACGCGGCAACGCTACTGGCCGTACTTTTATATTTTGCCAAAGATTGGTTTGTCCTGATTAAGAACGGACTCACAAAACCGTTTGCGCCGCAGGGCCGCATGCTGTGGTACTTGGCGGCGGCCACCGCTCCGGCGGGAATTGCGGGACTGTTTTTAAAAGATACGGCCGAACAGGCCTTTAGAAATCCGCTGATGATGGCAGGCTGTTTAATGGCGTTTGCGTGCCTGTTGTGGTGGGCGGACCGCCGCGGGAGCGAAAACAAAGAAGGGGATATTTTTTCCGTCCCGTTTAAGACGGTATTTTTAATCGGCTGCGCACAAGCCCTTGCCATTATGCCGGGGGTGTCCCGAAGCGGCATTACGATCACGGCCGCGCTTTTGTTGGGCCTCACGCGCGGAGCGGGCGCACGGATTTCATTCCTGCTTTCCGCGCCGATTATTGCGGGCGCGGCGCTGATGGAAATTACGCATTTATCGGCAAGCGATTTTAACGCCGCATTAATATGGGGTTTTGTCAGTGCGTTTTTAGGGGCACTTGTAGTCATCGGCGGCCTTATGAAATACATCAAAACACACAGTTTTGACGTGTTTGTTTATTACCGCATTTTACTGGGACTTTTTATTATCGGGTTTTATTTTTGGAAATAAAACTACAATTCCCACGATGTGGAAGAAATCTCCTGTTTGGCCATGCTGCGGCAAACGTTTACGGCCACCTTGTCACCGGCGGATTTGACAACGCAAATAATGCGCCCCGGCGTAACGGAGCTGTGGTCTAAGTACATTTGGTACGAAATCCGCAAATTTTGTATATATCCGATAACAGCAGCGGAGCTTCCAAACGAGCCGCCGCCGTCATAATCGTACAAAGTATCTCCGCATTGCATATGCCCCGCCCCCGGAGACGTACAGCCGGGAATACTGAAGTCCACTTCGCTGATATCGTCATTCGGATAACTTCCGTTCGCCAAATAATACAGTTCCAGCGCGTTCTTCATGGTTTTGACATTGCTCATCACCGCGCCCAGGCGGCTTTTGAGCACCGCCGTTTGGTACTGCGGAAGTGCCACCGCTGACAAAATACCAATAATTAACACGACAACCAACAATTCAATTAATGTAAAACCTTTCATTCTGTTCGTCCCCTATTAAAATTAAAAAGTCATCCTGGGTCTGGCGGCCCGCAGGGCCTTAGGAACTACCGTTTTTAGCAAAATAAACTATAGCCGGCAAATCTCGTACAAGCCGCCGTCTGCAGAGCCGGGATGACCCCATGTTATCAAAAAAAAAAAACAATACAAGCCCCCTTTAATGAACC
>CALYRQ010000048.1 GCA_945483375.1 uncultured Elusimicrobia bacterium | reverse complement strand
ACAGCTGGCCCAAGGTCGGGCGCGGAGCCTGTTTCAAGTACTGGGCAACTACTTTGCGGTTCTGCACCTGGTCGTATTTCTTAACGGACAGGTTGACCGTAAAGGTTTCCGGGTTCACGCCCACCACCAAAGCGGTAATGGTATCGCCTTCTTTGGCGGCGAAATCGCGGCCCATTTCAAACGGGCTGATGAAGCCTTTGGTATTGTTTTTGCCGATAGTACACTCCACACCGTTTTCCATATCCACTTTCGTGATTACGGCTTTAACGGAGCTTTTGTACGGATAGCGGCGTTTCAAGGCGTCGGCCGGATTGAGGAACAGTTGTTTCAAACCAAATTCCAAGCGCGGGGTTTCTTTGTCCAGGCTCAAAAGTTTGGCTTTGAGGCGCTGGCCGCGGCGGAAGTTGGCAATGGCGGTTTCGGGTTCTTTCCAGGCGATGTTTTCAAGCGTTACCACGCCTTCAATACCGTGGAAGCGCAGGAACAGTTTTTCTTTGTCCACTTTGGATACGACTACGCGCAACACGTCGCCTTCTTTGATTTCGCCCAAAACCTGGTCGCGGCGGACGGCTTCGTCCTCTTCCAAAACCTGTTTGCGGGAAACGATGAGTTTCTGTTTTTCTTTGGCAAATTCAACGATTTGCGCTTTGATTTTCGCGCCCACGGGCAAATAGTGTTTGTAAGCGGTGTGCAGTTCGGACAGGGATAAAGGCATAAAACCGTTTACACCGAACACTTCCACGATATAACCGCCTTTTACGCACTGTACGATGGTGCCTTTGACGCGTTCTTTGTCTTCGTAGGCTTTTTTGCAGATGTCCCAGCCTAAAAATTCCAGGGCTTTTTTGTGGGACAGAATCGAAGGTCTTTCGTCGGAACCGCGTTTTACCAAAACGGCGGACACGGTATCCCCCACCGCGGGAAGCGGTTTGCCTTCAAATTCGGACACGGCGATAGCGCCTTCTTTTTTCGCGCCGGTATCCACTAAAATATAATCTTGGTTAATCTGTACGACGGGTACGTCTACAATTTCTCTTTTGTACAACTTCTCCGATAAAGACTCTTGCTGCGCAATTAACTGGTCCATCGTCATTTCTTGTTCGTTAATTGTTTCTTCGGTTTGTTTAATTTCTTCGTTTGTCGTCATAAGTCCTTATTACAGGTTCTCCCGGCGGGAAAATCTGCGTTGACCTCCGTTAGATATGAATTGAATTTATTGCTTCCATTACTTCGTTTGCAAATTGTTTATACTGCGCTTTGGGTTCCAGCGCGGGATCTTTTTCCAGATGAATCACCGTGCCGAACTTCACGCGGATTTTGCGTACCCACGGCCACCCGAACGTGCCTTCCACTTTTACAGGAAGAACGGGCGCGCCCGTTTTGTACACCAAAAAACCGATGCCGCTTTTAGGTTTTTGCGGTTTGCCCGTTTTGCTGCGCGTCCCTTCCGGGAACATCACCACGCTTTGGCCCTGTTCCAGCGCGCGCACCACTTCTTTGAGGGCTCCAAAGTCCCCAATCGTGCGGGCGCGGTCTACCGGAATATAACCGCTGCGGCGGAAAAACCACCCCAAGCCGGGCACAGAAAACAACTCTTTTTTGGCCACAAAGCGCGAATCGCGCACCAGCCCGGCAAAACTGCCGATGGCCGGCGGGTCGGCGTTGGACAAATGGTTTCCCGCTATGATAAGAGCGCCGGTTTTGGGGATATTTTCGAGCCCCTCCACCTTAAAATCGTAAAAGGTTCTAAAATAAACCCTTGCAATTAATTTTATCAAATTAAGAAGCATGATGCTCGAGTTTCTCCAAAACCGCCTCAATTACCTGTTGCATATTGAGAGCGGAGGTGTCGATAATCAGCGCGTCGTCCGCCGGTTTTAAGGGGCTGGCGGCGCGGTGGGAATCGCGGTAGTCGCGTTCTTTAATCAAGGCTAAAATTTGCCCGTAATCGGCTTTTTGACCGGCTTCTTGTAACTGTTTTACGCGGCGGTTGGCGCGTTCTTCGGCGGAAGCGTCCAGATAAAACTTAATTTCCGCGTCCGGGAACACCACGGTCCCCACGTCGCGCCCTTCCATGACGACGCCGCCGTTTTCGCCCACTTCGCGCATTTTTTCGGTCAGCACCCGGCGCGCTTCGGCGTTGGTGGATACGCGGCTGGCGACGTTTCCCACTTCTTCCAGGTGGATTTTTTCGCCCAAAAATTCGCCGTCTACAAACATTTTAAGCGCGGCGTCCGGCTGGCGCGCAAACGTAAAACGCAACGCGCGCGCAGCGGATAAAACCGCGTCGTGGTCTTCGGGATTAATTTGTTTTTCGAACACTTTGTAAGCAAGCGCGCGGTACATTTCGCCCGTACTTAAAAAGCCGTATCCCAGCTTGGCCGCGACGGCTTTGCCGACGCTTGATTTGCCCGTGCCCGCGGTGCCGTCTATGGCAATTAACATTCCGTTTACGCGCATAACTTACCCCACCGCGTCCATACTGTCGGTCACGCCGCGGATGGCGAGCATAATCGCGTCCGGGCTGGTGGCAGCGTTCTGGGCGGTTTCCAAATCGATGCACCCTTCTTTATACAACCGCGCGAGCGACTGGTCAAATGTGTTCATGCCGTAGAATTCACCCTGTTGCATGGCTTTTTGCAAATCGCTGGGTTTGTTTTCCAAAATCAGTTTGCGCACCTGCGGCGTGGAAACGAGCACTTCAAGCGCGGGACGCATGCCGGGTTTAATCGTCGGCAGCAAACGCTGACAGACGATGCCGCGCACCAGTTCGGAAAGCTGCAGGCGGACTTGGTCGTGCTGTTCCACGGGGAACGCGTCCACCAAACGCGAAAGCGTCTGCGTAACGTTTACCGTGTGCATGGTTCCCAGCACGAGCTGTCCGGTTTCCGCCGCGCCGATGGCGGCGCGCATGACTTCCGGGTCGCGCAATTCGCCGATGAGCAGCACGTCCGGGTCCTGGCGCATGGCGGCGCGAAGCGCGCTTGTGTAAGAAGGCGTATCCACCCCCAGTTCCAGTTGGCTGACGATACAGCGGTTGTCGGGGTGCATAAATTCGATGGGGTCTTCAATCGTCAAAATATGGCCCGCGCGGGTTTTATTGATGTGGTCAATCATCGCGGCCAGCGTGGACGTTTTACCCGAGCCGGTCATTCCTGTCACCAAAATAAGACCGCGGCGGCTTTCGGACATTTTGCGTAAAATATCGCCCGGCAAATGGAAATTTTCAAACGTGGGGATTTTAAGCGGAATATGACGCACCGCCATACAAATTTTGCCCATCTGGCGGAACACGTTAAAACGGAAACGCCCGTACGATTTGGCGTCGAGCGAAAAGTCTACCGAACTGTACTGTTCAAACATTTTGCGTTCGCGTTCGCCCATACACGCGTACGCCATTTTTTTTACGTCGTCGTTGGAAATAAAACTGTCGTCAATGGGCTTCATCTGCCCGTTCAAACGCACATATGCGTTGGAATTGCCGCGGATATGCAATCCGCTTGCCTTATTGTCCACCACCGTTCTTAATAAACTTTGAAGTCCTACCGCCATATAATCTCCTTTGGCTTACACCCTGTTTTTTTTGCGGCGCAAATACGCCGGAATCAGCATGGCATCTTCGGGCTCCGGGCCTTTGGGCTCAAACGGAGCGAACACTTCCGCCGGCGTCTTTTTGACGGGCGAGGTTTCGGACGGAAGCGGCCGGCGGGAGTTAAACACGCTGGCTTTTTCCGCGCTGAAGCCCGTGGCAATCACCGTCACTTTGAACCGGCCGTTCAAAGAAGAGTCGTATGAATGCCCGAACATAATAATCGAATCGTTGCTGGCGTATTGGCGGATAAGGTTCATCACCTCGCCCTGTTCCAAAAGCGTCAGGTTTTCTTCCGCCGAAAAGTGCACAATAAACCCCTTTGCGCCGCGGATGTCGGCGTTTTCCAAAAGGGGCGACGAAATGGCCTTTTTGACGGCCGCCAAATGCCGGCCCGCGCCGCTGGCTTCCCCTACGCCGATTAAGGACTTGTGGGAGCGGCACATCACTTTGCGGATATCGTTAAAATCGATATTTACTTCGCCCGGCTGGGTGATTACTTCGGAAATGCCTTTCACCGCCTGCAGCAGTACTTCATCTACCATTTTAAAAGCGTCTTTGGAGGAGGTTTCCGGGTCGATGTTGGCAAAGAGTTTTTCGTTCGGCACGATAATCATGGAGTCGACGTACTTTTGCATTTCTTTAATGCCCTGGTCGGCCTGTTTTTCACGCACGTAACCTTCAAAATTAAAAGGACGCGTCACCACGCCCACGACGAGGAGTTCGTCCCCGTAAATTTCTTTGGCGAGTTTGGCCAAATACGGGGCCACGCCCGTGCCTGTTCCGCCGCCCATCCCGGCCGTAATAAACAATAAATCGCACTGGCCGATAATGAGTTTTAATTTTTCTTTGGATTCTTCGGCTGCGCGCTTGCCTTTTTCCGGGTCCCCGCCGACGCCCAATCCTTTGGTGATTTTCTCCCCCACCTGCACGAGGTACGGGGCCTGGTTGCGGCGCAGGTCCTGCGCGTCGGTATTGACGGCGATAAAATCCACGTCTTTCAGGCCGGAAGCCACCATGTGGTTAATGGCGTTTCCGCCGCCGCCGCCCACGCCAATTACTTTAATTTTGGCCTTTTTGCTTTCGAACAAATCGGCCGGCATAAATAAATCTTTCATAAAAATTCTCCGTTATCAACCGCCGAAGATATCCACGCCTTTAAACCATTTGCCCAGTTTGCCGAACAGGGAGGAACCTTTTTCGTAAGAGCCGCCGGAATAATCGTCGTACGCGGCGTTTTCGGACGCGTAGATGGCAAGCGCCATGGCGGTGCTGTACTGGGGATCAAAAAATTCGTCGTCGCTGGTGATAAGGTCGCGCTGGACCACGCCGCGGCGCACTTCTTTAAGGCCTAAAATGTTAACGCAATGGTCCGTCACGCCGGGCATCAGCGACCCGCCGCCCGTCACCACTCCCACCACCGGGAAGTTTTTATATCCCGACGTATCCACCACGCGGCCCACCTGTTCGATGAGTTCTTCCACGCGGGGCTGAATGATGTCGAGCACATAGCTCTTTTTTATATTGTGCGTGCTGCGTCCGTCCAACGACGGCACGGGGATTTCGCCTTCTTCGTCCAAAAAAGTGGGGAACGAAACGCCGTATTTTTCCTTAATCTCACGCGCGTTTTGGCGGGAGGTGTGCAGCAGGCGGGACAAATCGCTGGTAATCAAATCACAGCCGTAGGGAATGTCGCGCGAAAATTTTAAAATGCCGTCAATGTAAATGCCGACGGACATCGTTTCGCCGCCCAAATCGAGAATCATCGCGCCGATTTCTTTTTCTTCTTGCGTAAGCACGGTGTCGGCCAACGGCACAAGACCGTAAAAAATGCGGTCGATTTTATAGCCGGGGCGTTGGATGGCTTTGGCCAAATTGTTCAGATGCGTAGAAGAGCCCGTGGTAATGTGTACGTCCACTTCCAAGAGAGAGCCTTCCATTCCTTCCGGGTTGGTAATGCCTTTTTGCTTGTCAATGGAGTAACCTTGGGTGATAACGTCGACGATTTCGTTATCGTTTTTAATGGGCATGGCTTTGGCGTTTTCAATAGCGAGCGCCATGTCGGCCTGGGTGATTTCTTTATCCATGCGGGAAATGTTATACGTACCGTGGTTGGAAAAAGATTCCAAATGCGCCCCCCGCACGCCGACGTACAGGCTGCCGACTTCCTGGTTGCATTCGCGTTCAATACCGCCCAGCACGTGCGTGACGGCGGCGGACGTTTCCCGAATGTCGGACACCATACCGCCTTTTAAACCGCGGCACGGAACGCTGCGCCCGGCCAGCACTTTTAACGTATTCGTTTCAAAATCGTGCGCGGCGGCGACGCAAGTAATCTTGCCGCTACCGATATCCAAACCTGCAATAAGATTCGTTTTTGCCATATAAAAACCACCTGAAAAAAATTGCTCTAGTTCTATTATAAAACTTAATGGGACTTCTGTGTTAAAAAAACTTTTCCGTCTTCAAAAAAATCGAAATTAAGCGCGTACGGTTTATCGTAGCGGCCGCGGGAACGCGCGATAATCTGCGCCGCGCGAGCGGCCTTCTTTTTTAAATTGACGGCTTTGCCAAAGTCGATTTCGCTGCCGTCGGGCATATACATTTTAACCGTGTTTTCGGTTAAATTCATGCGTAAAAACGCAAAATCCAGTTCTTTGCCCAGTTTTAGGGTACTCTCCACCAAGTCTATAAATTCTTTATTCAATTTTTCCGGCGCGGGTCCTTCCAACTCCACGAACGGGACGGGGTGCAACAAATCCGGGTTCGGGTCGGAATAGACGGTGCTGTCCGGGTCGATGTATTTGACGGACTTATCCGGCAGGACGAATTTGGCAAGCGGCGTGCGGTGCTCGGCCGATACTTTTAATTTGCCGCTTAAAAGCCCGCGCTTGACGCTGACGTCTTTTAACATCGGATATTTTTTAATAATTTCCCCGCGCAGGGCTACCGCGTCTTTAACGGCAAAGGGTTTGCCTTCGTACGGAACGGAAAGTGCCAACAGTTCTTTATTAAAACCGCCCGTTACGCCGGAAACGGCCACGGTTTTTACGTGCCAATCGGAGATTTGGGAACTGGTAATAAGATGATAGGTTTTTACGGCGGCCCAGATTACCCCCGCGCAAATACCCAAAAAGAACAACAGGAAAATCAGCTTAAAAAAAAAGGATGACCCCTTTTTCCGCCGGACTACGCGCTTCTTTTTACCTAAAGACGCTGCAGACGGCCGATAGATGTCATTCTTTCTCATGTGTGCAACCAAAAATTAAATGGGCGGAAAGGGAGTTGAACCCTTAAGGACTTTCGTCCATACGGTCCTGAGCCGTACGCGTCTGCCAATTCCGCCACCCGCCCAATTAAATATATTTTAGAATATTG
>CALYRQ010000047.1 GCA_945483375.1 uncultured Elusimicrobia bacterium | reverse complement strand
GTGTACCCGCCCATGCCCAATGGAAGAATTTGTTTAAGTTACGTAAATTCGCTCCCAAAACCGCGCTTACCGCCCGCGTGCAGGCGCAGTTGGGGCGTTCGGCGTTACTGCCGGCGGCGCAAGTGCGCCGTTTGGTGGCGGCCGGACAGGTGTCCGCGCGAATGGTGCCGTCCGTTTTGGCCGCGCCGGAAGCCGCACAGCTCGTGCGTAACGAATTTTTGACGCTTTCCGCCCACAAAACTATCCAAATCTTGCCGGAGCAGTCTTCCCAGGCGTTGGATTTACTGCGGCGCAATATACTGGCCCGCTCCAGCCGGCTGGATATGCTGCCGGAAATTTCCGTTTCTCCGTTGGATCCGCGCGGCGAACCTGCCCGCCTGGCGCTGGAAGCGCTGGGGGATGCCTACGGGGTGGGTTGGTACGGTACGTTGCAGGACGGCGCCGCTTTAATCAAGTTGTATCGCACGTTGGGGGCGGGGGAACTGGAGCCTTTGGCTTTTACGGCTTCCGCGCGCGCCCTGTTGGCGTTAAACGACATCGGTCGCTTGGAGATGTTGCTGGCGTTTGCGCCGCGTACGGAAGCGTATGAGGCGTTTGTCCAATTTTTGCAGCAGGAAAATTACGCCGTGCGCATTCCGGCCAAAACGGAGGCCGTACGGCCCGTAAACGTCCTGCCTTTTAAAGGACCCATGGAGCTTGTCAGCCGGCCCCGGTTAAGTTTGTTTGATTTTTCTTCCAACGCCACCGCCGAGTATTTGGTGACGGCGTCCCGCCTGCGCGCTACCCGCGCATCGGCCGCGCAAGCCAAAACGCCCGCGCCGCAGGCGCAGTCTGCGGCCGTGCAAACACCGTCTTTGCAGAATGTGAAAATCGATTTGTCCGCTCCTGCTTTGGAACTGGGGGAAACCGCACTGCCCACATCGTCCGCCACGCCTACGTTTGAAGAAAATATCCGCCCCAACCCGATTACCAAACGCTTCCCTTCCGGTTTGCAGGACGAAGAACAGGTAATCAAAGATTGGATGGAATACTACCGCAACGGCTATTTCCAGCCGCGGGACCAGATTGAAGCCATCCGCGGTATGTCCGCCGCCAAGGCCAACAACGTGATGGAGTATTTTTATTATATGTCGCTGGAAGAGGCCGAACGCGTGATTTTGGACCCTATCCGCCAAACGGGCCGCCTGCCGGATTTTATGTATGACGACAAATTAATCCCCGGTACGCGCCGTTTGCCGGCAGGGTATTACAAAAATAAATTTAACGAAAATATTAAGCGGTTTGTGGAACTGGCCGAAGAAGACGGCTCCATTTTCCTGCATAACGTGGAACTGAAAGAAATGGCCACCGCGCTGGAAGATTATACGTTTGCGCAGGGGTTTTCGTATGCGAATGATCCGGCCATGTCCGCCGGCCTGCGCCGCAACTGGCGTGCGCTGGTGGAGGAAATCGAACGCCCCGGTTTCCGGGCGGACCGCACATTAATTAACGAATTGTGGCGCAAACCCGTGGAAATTGGAAACGGTAAGACCGTTTCTTTGGCGGAGTATTTCACGCAGACGCGCCGTTCCGCTTTTTTTGAAGACGGCAGCACGCCGGAATTTTATTTAAACAGCCCCAAATGGGTGGCGTGGGAAAACGAACGACGCAATCTGGCCGCGAATGAATATATCAACCGTTTCGGCAATCAAAAACGTTCCTGGTGGGACCGCGTGCAGGACTTTTTCGTTCTCGGCCGCCGGGACCGTTATTTAACCGTGGAAGAATTCGGCAACGTGATGGTGGAGGAATGGAGCAAATCGTTTGGTCTGCCGGGCAGCGGGCAGAGCACCATGCTGGCCGACGCGGGGAGCGACCCGTCTTCACTTACCATTAAAGTGAACAATTTTGACAAAGTGGGCGGCGTGTGCCAAATGTCGTTTTCCGACGGCGGATACGCCGGCCCCGTACGCGCCGGGTATGACGGTACTTCCACCGTCAACCGCTTTGAACCCGTGGAATTTCAAAATGTGCCCGTGGTGGCGTTTGACTTTGAAACGATGGCTCCGCGCGTAATGACGCTGGCCACCGTGCCGTACGTCAAAGATTTGAAAAAGCCGGATTTTGACCAGCTTCGCGCCGGAACCATGGTGGGTGACGGACTGGACCCGACGCGCGATTTGTTAAGCGTTCAGCGCGCTGATGAAGCACTGCGTTTTATCCCGCATTTAAAAGCTACCATTTATCCGCGCGCCCGGTTGGTCGGGTATGAACATTTGCCGCCCTATTTGGACGGCGGCGGCCTGGGCGCCTATCTGGCTTTGTTTACGCCGGATTTCTTCCCGCTTAAAAAAGTGAACCGCTGGCGTTGGGTGGACGGAAAGCTGGTGTTTGTGCCGGAGTATTTCGTCCGCAAAGAGGTGCCTGCCTTGGCGGGGGCGATTCACCGCAATCATATTACGTTTACGGGTCAGATAGAAGCCCGCGCGGTAAAAGAATAACGCCTGTACTTAACTTCTATAATTCGCACGAAACGCAAAGAAAATTTCTTTGCGTTTCGTTGCTTATACGGGCAACAATTTTCCATATTTGGCTAACTTTGCGTTCCCTTGCCCTTGACGTGGCTTACAGCCACGCTGAGCGGCGGCCCGCAGGGTGGCAACTGGCAACGCAAATTTAGCGCAAATCTGAAAAATCAGCCGATGTAACGTAATGTTATTCTATCCTGCACGGCACTTGAATAACGTCTGTGCTGAAAACCGTTCTTTTTTCCGGCGTATCCAAGTACCCAAATACAACCTGCCCATTTTTTAAATTTAAATGGTAGAATGTCGGTAGAGGAAAATTATGTCTCTTGCGTTAAGTAGACTCGCTTTGCAAATCGGCGATTCGCCGACTTTAAAAATAAACGCCCAGGCCCGTGCGCTCAAAGCCGCGGGAAAGGCCGTCATCCATTTAGGCGGCGGCGAACCTACTTATCCCGCCCCGCAGGCGGCGGTGGACGCCATTATAGAGAAGGCCCAAAGCCGCAAAATTAAATACTCGCCCAGCTCCGGCACGCCCGCTTTGAAAGAAGCCGTGTTAAACTATACTGAAAAACATTACGGCCGCCGTTTTGAGGCCGCCAACGTGCTCGTCAGCGCGGGGGCCAAACAGGCTTTGTTCAATTTTCTGCTGGCCGCCGTCAACCCGGGGGACGAAGTCGTCTTTGCCGCACCGTACTGGGTCAGCTATCCGGAAATGGTGCGTATGGCGGGGGGGATTCCCGTCATCGTGCGGCCGGAAAGCGGGCTTCAGGTAACTGTGGCGCAGATTTTGGCCGCCGTTACGCCCAAAACCAAAGCCCTTTTGATTAACAGCCCGTGCAACCCCTCGGGCCAAATTTACGGGGAAAATTTTATTAAAACGGTGGTGGAGTTTGCCGAAAGAAACCATATCTTTTTGGTGATGGACGATATTTACCACCAACTTGTATTTGACGGAAAAACCGTTCCCAATCCGTGCGCGTACGCCAAAGAAGGCAAGAACCTTGTCATCATTAACGGCGTATCCAAATTGTACGGCCTTACGGGGCTTCGCATCGGGTGGGCGGTATCGGCCGACAAAGAACTCATCGCGGCCATGGGCCGCGTGCAGGCGCAAAGTACGTCCTGCAACAGCGATTTGTCCGAAACCGCCGCCGCGGCCGCTTTAAACGGCGACCAAAGCTGCATTTCGGATTTACGGAAGATTCTGGAAGAAAACCGCAACGCGCTTTTGGAAGAACTCAATAAAATTCCGAACGTGCGGGTTGTTAAACCGGCGGGCACTTTCTATTCTTTCGCAGATTTCAGCCACTATAACGCAGATTCCAACGCGCTTGCACAGTATTTGTTGGAAAAAGCGTTGGTGGCCGTAGTGCCCGGTCGGGCGTTTGGAGCCGAAGGGTATTTGCGCATCAGTTACTGTGCGGACAAATCTTCTATCATAGAAGGCGTGCGCCGTATTCGCTGGGCGCTTGATAAAACGGCTCCGAACGAAATTACAATCGGGGATAAAATTGTAACGAGGGATTAACATGAAAACAGTAAATGCTAAACCGGATTTTTTTAAGCCGGACTATGGACTTGAACACGCGGGACTCAAAACCGACAAAACCGTGTATTGGAACTATTCCACTCCGGCCTTATATGAAGAAGCGTTAAAACGCGAAGAAGGCAACATCGTTTACGGCGGCCCCTTGTGCGTCAGCACGGGCAAACACACCGGCCGCAGCCCGAACGACCGCTACTTCGTGGAAACCAAAGACATTGAAGGCAAACTTTTTTACTGCAAAAGCAATAAAGGCATTAAAGCCGAATGCTTTGACAAAATCTTCGCCAAAGTGCAGGCTTATGTGCAGGACAAAGACCTGTTCGTGCGCGACGCGTACGTCGGTTCCAGCGAAGCGTCCCGCTTAAAAGTGCGCGCGATTACCGAATGTGCTTGGTCTAACCTGTTTGTCAAAAATATGTTCATTGAACCCAAACAGGAAGAACTCAAATCGTTCGTGCCGGAATTTACCTTGGTCTGCCTGCCCAAAATGAAAGTGGATCCGGCCACCGACGGCACCGTGTCCGAAACCGCGATTCTCATCAACTTCGAAAAGAAAATCGTGCTTGTCATCGGCTCCGAATACGGCGGCGAAAACAAAAAAGCGCTGTTTACCATTATGAACTTCCTCTTGCCGCAAAAAGGCATTATGACGATGCACTGCTCCGCCAACGTGGGCGACAAGCAGGACAGCGCCATCTTCTTCGGCCTCTCCGGCACCGGCAAAACCACTCTGTCCGCCGACATTACCCGCGGGCTTATCGGCGACGATGAACACGGTTGGGACAGCGACGGCGTGTTTAACTTTGAAGGCGGCTGCTACGCCAAAGTAATTAAACTTAACCAAGAAGCCGAACCGCAGATTTACTCCACCACGCACCGCTTTGGCACCGTTTTGGAAAACGTGGTGTTTGATCCCGAAACCGGCAAACTCAATTTGGACGATGATACGCTGACCGAAAACACCCGCGCCTGCTATCCGCTTAACTTTATTGATAACGCAGTGGAAAGCAAACGCGCTCCGCACCCGAAAAACATCATTTTCTTAACGTGCGATGCTTTCGGCGTGATGCCGCCTATTTCCAAGCTCAGCCCCGACCAGGCCTTGTACCACTTTATCAGCGGTTATACCGCCAAAGTGGCTGGTACGGAAAAAGGCGTAAAAGAACCCACCAGCACGTTCTCTACCTGCTTCGGCGGCCCTTTTATGGCCTTGCATCCGTCCGTGTATGCGGAACTCTTGAAAAAGAAAATTCAGGAACATAACGTGGATTGCTGGCTCGTCAACACGGGCTGGATTGGCGGCCCGTACGGCGTCGGTAACCGTATCAGCATCAAATACACCCGCGCGCTTTTGAATGCGGCTTTGGAAGGCAAACTGGCCAAAGTGAATTTTATCACCGACCCGGTGTTCGGCTTCCAAATCCCGACCGAATGCGAAGGCGTGCCGTCTGAAATTTTGAATCCGATTAACTCTTGGAAAAACAAAGAAGAGTACATGGTTAAGTACGAAGCTTTGGCCAAATCGTTCATCGAAAATTTCAAAAAATACGAAGACGGCTGCTCCAAAGAAGTCTTGGCCGCCGCGCCGAAAGTGAAATAACTTTCCTGACGACGGAATTTATAACGGGGCCCTATGTACAATAGGGCTCCAAATTTACTAAAATTAAAGAAACAACATTTCATCTTACTACACAGGAGAATTAACAATATGGCAAAAGCTAACGCTAAATTTATGGCCCCTTTAACCCCCAGCGCCGAACTCGCGGCCGTAGTGGGTTCCGCCGCTCTTCCCCGCACCGAAGTCGTTAAAAAAATGTGGGATTACATCAAGAAAAACGGTTTGCAGGATGCCAAAAACAAACGCATGATCAACTCTGATGCTAAACTCGCCCCGATTTTCGAAGGCAAAAAACAGATCAGCATGTTTGACATGAGCAAGTATTTGTCCAAACACCTCGCCAAATAACGGTTGAGGTTGTAACGGCTGTACTTAACTTGCGATTTACGCACAACGGATAAGAATGACAATTCTTATCCGTTGTTGCTTATCCGGGCAACAATTTGCCAAATTCTGTTATCTTGTGCGTGCCTTGGGCTTGACGTGCCATTCAGGCACGCCTATGCGCCCAACTTGCCCGCATAATCTAAAGCGAATTTGGCAAATCAGGCAATCATCTATTGTGTTATTCTGCCCTTGCACGGCGTTCTTTTCTGGCTGTCATTCTGAACTTGTTTCAGAATCCAGGCTATAAGTCATCACGAAAAGTTTTTTGGATATTTCTCTTTTTGTGTCTTTTTTTGCGACTATCCGATTTTAAGGCTTGTTTCCGCCTTTGGGTTCTAAATTGCTACAATATAATTATGAATAATCTTCCCAATGAAGGTATGCGGCAGTTACTCACCGGATACCGCAATTTTTTTAATGGCAATTCCGTTCGCAAAGGGTTTTGCGCTCTGCATGCCGAACAGATTGCCGATACTCAAAATCCTCACTCTATGGTGGTAAGCTGCTTCGACAGCCGCGTCTGCCCCGAAGCTATTTTTGATACCAACGACGGCCATATCTGCGTGCATCGCAATATGCTCAACCAAATTGATAAGGACGATTTTTCTATGGTGGCTTCTTTACGGTTTGCGGTAAAAAATCTGCAGGTGCAAAACATCGTTATTTTAGGTCACAGCGATTGTAACGCCGTAGCCAAGTTGAAACACCTGGAAGAGCTCCCGCCCGAACTGCGCGCGTGGCTGGACCGTACCCATACCTGCTATCGGGGGGATACGTTGGAAGAAGCCGTAAAAAATAACGTGCTTGACCAGTTGGCTCATTTGCAGTCTATCGATTTTGTGGCGCAGGACGTCGATTCCCGGAACTTAAAATTGGAAGGTTTTTATTTTCACATAGACGACGGACGAATGGAACGCTGGAACGATGCCAAAGGC
>CALYRQ010000046.1 GCA_945483375.1 uncultured Elusimicrobia bacterium | reverse complement strand
CGTTTCGTAGCAAACGCACACTTCGCGGTGGGAACACATTAAATTGCGCCATTTATATTCTTGCATATAATAAGTATAGCAAACAAAAAGCCGCCTCGTACGGAGCGGCTTTTTTCGGTAGGGAAACTTATTTATCTAAATCTACGAGGTCGTATTCGTTGTTTCCCATACCGAGTTCTTTCATATATTCCAACTGATGAAGTCCCTCGCGCGATTCAATGCGTTCCTTTAAATCGTGCAGTTCCGCTTCCGGCAGCTGATATACCATATCAATGGACGCCTGGTCCACCGCTAAAATATCGGTGGAAGCCAAAATGCCAATATCGTGCGCTTTGGGCGCGGCGGCGCGGGTACCGGCACAGTCGCAATCTACGGACATATTGCGAAGGACGTTAATGTAGACGATTTGGTCACCAAAGTGGTCCATCGTGGCTTTGGCCGATTCGGCCATATTTTCCATAAAGAGCGATTTTGTCGCACCCCAGGTGTTCTCCTTGCTGGAACCGTGCACCATTGCTTTGCCGATTTTTCCGTCCGCGCATCCGATAGCGATGTTTTTCATGGAGCCGCCGTAACCGCCCATGGCGTGGCCTTTAAAGTGGGTCAGTACGACCATGGAATCGTAATTAAGCATATGTTTGCCGACGGACATTTCTTTAAAATGTTTACCGCCTTTGACGGGAATCATCACCGCGCCGTCCTCATCCATAATATCCACTTTGCTAAACGTCCAACCGTTGGTCTTTAAAGTTTCGCGGTGTCCTTCGGTGGTCTGGCGCGGGCTGGGGTACAAGACATTCGTTTCCACGAGCGTGCTGTTGGGGATATGTTCCTGCAACGCTTTTACCATAGGAACGGGCAGAATGTTCGGGCCGTGGGGTTCCCCCGTATGAAACTTAATGGCCACTTTTCCTGTTACGTTTTGGCTGATTTTATCGTAGATTTTTACGAGGCCTTCCGGGCTGATGTCGGACGTAAAATAAACGGTCGCTTTCGGTTGGGCCGAGGATTCCGCAGGTTTGGTACCGGCGGGCGCGCAGGCAGCCAACGCGGCGGCCAGCGCAAAGAGAACAATTTTTTTCATGCGAAACCTCCTATAAATATATAAATATTTTACTGCTTGGAGCGGACTCCAAGTCAAGAGGATGTCAATAAAAAATTGGAAGAACCTGAGCAAAAACACCTCAGAATGACTTTATAAACGGACTGGATTCCGGGGCCGCGCCCGGAATGACGGCAACGGCACGCCGTGCAGATTAGAATAACTTTGCCCCGCATTGACTGATTTTAGATTAGAATAACACCGTAGAAGATTATATGATTTTTCAAAACCGACTTTATGTGGCGGGATTTAGTGGGGCGTATAGGCGTGCCTCAAGTACCGTGCAGCGCAGAATAACACTGCAGAATAACACTATAGGAGATTGCCTGATTTGCCAAATTCGCGTTAGGTTGTGCGGGCTAGTCGGCCGTATAGGCGTGCCTGGATGGCACGTCAAGGCCGAGGGACGCACAAGATAACAGAATTTGGCAAATTGTTGGCCCTTAAAAGCAACGAAACGCAAAGAAATTTTCTTTGCGTTTCGTGCGTCTTTCAAAAGATAACACCAGCCGTTATTTAAGCGCTTCCAGCATGGCGGGGATTACATCATACAGATCCCCCTCCACCGCATAGTTGGCCACTTTCATAATCGGGGCTTCCGGATCTTTATTCACGGCGACAATTATGTCCGAGCCGCTCATCCCGGCCATATGCTGAATCTGGCCGGAAATCCCGCACGCGATATACAGTTTCGGCTTTACCGTGCGGCCCGTTAAGCCAATTTGATAGCGGTAATCAATCCAGCCGTTATCCACGGGAGCGCGCGACGCCGCCACCGCACCGCCCAAGCGATCCGCCAATTTTTTAAGCAAGGCAAACCCTTCCGCCTTGCCCACACCGCGGCCGCCGGCCACGATAATTTCGGCTTCGGACAAATCAAGCCCGTCGCCTTCGCTTTTGATAAACTGCAAAAATTTTGCCAAAGACGTATGCTTGGCCGGGTTAAACGCAAATTTAATCACTTCGCCCGTGCGGCCTTCCGCGCGCGCGGCCTTTTCGTACGACATCGGGCGCAGGGAACACATTTCCGGGCGCGTATGTGCGCAGGTAATCGTAGCCATTAAATTGCCGCCGAACGTCGGGCGGGTGGCGTGTAATTGGCCGTCTTCTTTATTAATTACCACTTCAGTCGCGTCGGCGGTTAAACCCGTACCGATAAACACGGCCGATTTGGCGGAAAGCGAGCGGCCCAGGTTGGTGGCGGGCAATAAAAATTTATTGGGCTTATATTCGGCCACCATGTCGGCCAGCACTTTAGCGTATACGTCGTCGACGTAATTTTCCAAAGCCGGATTATCGCACACGTATACAGCATCCGCACCGTGCTCAAACAAATCTTGGGCGAATTTTTCCACGTCGCGCCCCAACAGCACGGCGCAGAGTTTTTCGCCTAAATCGTCGGCCAGTTTGCGGCCCGCACTAAGCAGTTCATAGGCCGTGGGACTTAATTTGCCGCGCTGGGCTTGGGCAAAAATCCAAACGTTTTTAAAATCTTTCATAAGTTAATAATCCTTAAATATATTTGTTTTCTTTGAGGGTGTCCACCAGGTTGGCCCCTCTTTCTTTGGCGTTTGCGCCTTCCACGCATGCGGCGCAGACTTCGCGTTTGGGCACGAACGATTTGACTACGCGCGTCGGGCAGTTTTTCATCCCCAGTTTGGTTTTATCCGCCGCCACGTCGTCAGCGGTCCATTTGGTTACTTCGGCGCGTTTGGCGGCCATGCGGCCTTTTACGCTGCGCACGCGCGGGCTGTTAATGTCTTTTACCACACTGATAACGCACGGGAAAGGAATCTCCAAGGTTTCGCTTCCGTCCTCGGTCAAGCGTTCCACGGTAATGGATTTTTCATTTACCGCCACCACTTTTTTAACAAATGCGGCGTTGGGCCATTTCATCCAGGCGGAAACCTGCGGGCCGATGTGGCCGGTGTCGCTGTCGTTGGTTTGTTTGCCGCAGATGACGAGGTCCACGGGTTCCAACGAATTGATTTTTTCAATGCCTTTGGAGAGCGCGTAGCTCGTCGACCACGTGTCGGACCCGGCAAACGCCATGTCGCCCAACTGGTAGACCTTGTCCGCGCCGCGCGCGATACTGTCGCGCAAGACGGCTTCGGCCTGTGGCGGGCCCATGGTAATCACGGACACCGTGCCGCCTAATTGTTCTTTGAGCATGACGGCTTCTTCCAAAGCGTATTCGTCAAAAGGGTTCATCGCGCTCGCCGCGCCGGAGCGGATTAAGCAGCCGGTGGCGGGGTCGATTTTTACGTTATCGGATTTAGGGGTTTGCTTCACGCAAGCTACAATGTGCATAATTACTCCTCATCGCCTTTGGCGGCGTATTCTTTAATGAGAGCCGTGATGATTTCGTTCTTTTGAATGTGCACGGTCCCTTCGTAAATTTGGGTGATTTTGGCGTCACGCATGTATTTTTCAAGCGGGAAATCGCGCATATACGCGATACCGCCGCACAGGGTGACGCATTCGTCGGCCACTTCCATCGCCACGTTGGAGCAGAACAGTTTGGCTTCGGCGCTGTACTTGGTCCAGCGCGCGCCTTTTAACTTTTTAAGCTCATCATGCACAGTGGTGCCGTTGGCAAGCGCGTTTTTGACGGCGGGCAAAAATTCCTCGTCCATGCGGTGCGTTAAATTGTACACCAATGCGCGGCCGGCTTCCGTTTTGGCCGCCAGTTCCGCCACTTTGTGGCCCAAAGCCTGGAACGTAATAATCGGCTGACCAAACTGTTTGCGGGTGCGCAAATAGGGAATAGTTACGTCCAACGCGCCCTGAGCGATACCTACGGCCTGCGCCGCCACGCCGGGGCGGGAATAGTCGAGCGTTTCCTGCAAATAGAGAAGACCGCGGCCTTCACTGCCCAGCAGGTTTTCTTTCGGTACGCGGACATTTTCAAAAATCAGTTCGTACGTCGGGTTGGAGCGGATACCCATTTTTTCTTCTTTCTTGCCGAAAGAGAAACCGGGCGTGCCTTTTTCAATTACCAAAAGCGAAATACCGCGCGCGCCGCGGGCGGGATTGGTATTAACGGCCACGGTGTAAAAATCGGCTTCTTTGCCGGTGGAAATAAAATGTTTGGAACCGTTCACCACGTAATAGTCGCCGTCTTTAATAGCAGTGGTTTTTAAGGCGGTGGCGTCGGAGCCGGCTTCGGGTTCCGTTAAGGCAAAGGCCCACAGTTTTTTGCCGCTTGCCAGGTCCGGACACCAGCGTTCGCGCTGTTCTTTGGTGGCGGCCAGGTACATGGGAATCGCGCCCAGGGCGGACGTACCGGGGGTTAAGGCAAGGCCGGCGCAGGCGCGGGATAATTCTTCAAACGCCATCGCCAGGCACGTAATGCCACCGCCAAGACCGCCGTATTCCTCGGGCAGCCACAGACCGAAAATGCCGGATTTTTTATACTCTTCCAACATTTCTTGGGAAAATTGTTCTTTCGCGTCCATTTCGGCGCGCAGGGGTTTTAGCTTTTTTTGGGCGAGTTCCCGCGTGGTGTTGAGAACCTCTTGCTCCATTTCGTTAATTGCGTAATCCATTTTTTACTCCCGGGTTAGATTTTTTAAAATTTCTGCGTTTTCTGAAAAACCGTCTTTTGCCGCCGTTTTTCTTGGTGGGCGGTACGAGGCTTCTGTACAGGCGTTCCTGTTTTTTGACCATGGTGGAAGACGTAAATTCGGAAAAATCGCGGTGGTCGATGGCGGCTTCAAACCGTTCGCGCAGGGCGGCGTGGCGCAACAGCACTTTTAATTTGTCGGCAAACGTGTTGATGTCGTTGGGTTTAACGAGGAACCCCGTTTTGTTGTCCGTCACCACTTCGCTAATACCGTCCACGTCGTAGCACACCGCGGGAACGCGCATAGACATCGCTTCCAGAAGTGACATCGGCAGTCCTTCGCGAAGGGACACGCTGGCAAATACGTCGCTGATGGCCAACATTTCCAGCGCGTCGTTACGCCAGCCGGGGAAAATGACCTGTTTTTCGATACTTAAATTTTTCGCCAGATTTTCCGCCGTCACTTTCAGCGGGCCTTCGCCCGTAAAAATGAAATAGACGTTTTTCATTTGGCAGAGCACTTTATAAGCGGCCAGCACAAAGTGAATGGGGTTTTTGAGCGCTTTAAAATTAGAAAGAGCCAGCACCACTTTGGCGTTGGCGGGAATTTTTAAAGAGGCTTTTTTGGCGGACGGGTCAAATTTTAAGGGCAGAATAGGGTTAAAATTTACGCCGGCGCGGATGAGCTCCGTGCGTACGCCTTTACCGATGCCCAACTGCTTGGCTTCGGCGGCGTTTTTGCGCGAAACAAACACTAATACGTCGGTAAATTTGGCGCAGAATTTTTCCACCGCCACAAAAAACTGGAAGCGTTTTTCGCCCTGTTCTTTGGCAAAACCCAGGCCGTGGAACGTGTGCACCACTTTGGCTTTGCGCCAAAAAATCCGCGCGGCGATACGCCCCAAAACGCCCGCTTTGGGGGCGTTGGTGTGAACAATGTCCGGCCGCACTTTGCGGAGCACGCGGCCCATCTGGAATACGGCCCACAAATCGTGGAAGAAGTATTTGGGGCGGATATCGTGGCGCAGGGCGGAGATAAAAAACACGTTTTTCGCGTCGTTTTTCACTTTGCCGTCCAGGCGTCCGCCGGGGCCGGAAGCCAAATACGTTTCAAATTGTTGTTTATTTAAGGTTTTAAGCGTCATCAGCACGCTGGCTTGCGCGCCGCCTTGGTCCAGGCGGGTGATGAAATACAGAATTTTTGTCTTTTCCATGAGTTAATTTACCGTTCCTGTTGTAGTATTGAGAATGCGGGCATTGGGAAAGTAATACTTGATAATCGCCATATAGTCCGCTCCCTCTTTGGCAAGTCCGTCCGCGCCGCGCAGACAAAGTCCGTAGCCAAGCCCCGTATCATAGCCGCGCACCAAGACGCTTTTGATATTTTTGCCCTTATACAGCGGCACAATATCAAACAGGTTGGAGCGCATTGTGCCCGCGCTTAAAATAAACGCGGTCTCCTGCGGGGAACTTGTTTCGTACGAACCTTTGCTGCCTTCAAAACGCATGGACAAAATGCGGCCCTGCGGGGTCATCCGCACGGGAACAATCGCGCGCAGTTTGCCGATGTTTTGTTTATAGGCGAGGCGGTTTTGTATCTCTTTTGCGTCATACCAGTACATCCATTTTACCCCGGCCCACTGGGTGGGATCGTGCGGGCGGGAATACAAATCCGCCGGCGGGTTGGATAAAAGGTACTTGCTGACGTTTGCGGGCGAGTATACGTAACCCGGCAGAACGGCCGCGTTTTCCAGCGAATCCGCCGTCACCACGCCGCAGGCGGAATAAAAACCGGCCTGGGCTTCGGTCAAACGGATTTCGCCGGAATGTTTGGACGCGTCCAGCAAATCTTTAAAAATGAGGTTGATGCCTTTAAATTTAAACGTATCGTCGTTATCGGTAATGTGGTAAGAACGGGCCGCATTAGCCTCCACCGCCTGCAGGAGCGCGGAGCGGAACACCACGGCAAGCGCTTTTAAAGCGGCCGGGTCTTTTACGTCCTGCGCCTGGGTGGCCAAAAGCGCGGGGATTAAATCTTCGGCGTACACCGCGTTTACCAGCGTAAACCCGTTTTTTCCGGGGATAACGGTCAGCGCGCCTTTGAGTTCTTTATCGCTCAAATCGGCGGCGAAAATGTTTTCCGCGCGGGCGCTACGCACTAAGAGCGTGCGGGAAGCGTTTTCCGGCGTGAGCGTAAACGGACGCTTGGCCGAAAATTCCACATGGCCTTTGGCGTCTTTCAAATCCACGCCGCCCGTTTCGGGGTTGAAAACGACGGTTTTTTCCGTATAAGACGGAACGCGTAATACTTCGCCCAGCTTTTCATCCGTC
>CALYRQ010000045.1 GCA_945483375.1 uncultured Elusimicrobia bacterium | reverse complement strand
AGATACAGCCGCACGCGATCAAAACGGAAATACTTTTGCACGCCTTTTAAAATCAGTTCAAGCCCGTCGTTAAGACGCAGCGAAGAAGCAAAAATGGTGGATAAATCATTAAGCGCGGTAGATACGCGCAAACGCTGGTTTTTGGCCTGATCAATCTCCGTATTGCGCAAATTGTGGGAAATTTCAAGCCCCAAATCTTTAATCAAATCAATTTCCGCATTGGTAAACACGCGGTTTTTGCGGAAGCGTTCCAAACGCAACACCCCCACGCGCTCCTGCATATAGGAATGGATTTCCCCCGCCTTGAGCTCCACGCTGGGGCGTTCCCATTTTACCAGCACGTAAAGGGCAGGATAGCTTAAATCGGTCGTTTCGGCAATGCCGGTTTGCAATAACTGGCGCAGGAAAACGGGCTCGTTTAACACGGAAATATCTTCCTGCATGTCCATGCAATATTCTTTCTTGCACATCATTTTAAGGGATAATAAGGCGCGTTCCTGCTGCCAGTCGAAAAAGTATACGCGGTCCAATTTAAACAGATTGCGAAGCGCGGGCAGCGCACATTCCAATAAAGAGCGTTTGTTTTGGAAAGACTGGTTCAATTGTTTATGAAACTTATAAAGCGTATAGGATTTTCGGTCGAGCATTTTTATCCCTCGTAAATGGACAGCAAGTATTCAATTTCTTTGGCGGCCAGGTCGAGTTCCCCGTCCAAGGAGGCTTGCGTAAAACGGTTTTCCACGATTTGCGTGGCGCACACGGCTAAGATGCGTTTTAAAATTTCCATAATCGTACCCATTACCGTGATGTTCGGCAACGTCCGCGCCGTGGACAAAATGCCCGTGTACGTCTGCAGACGCTGGGACGAAGAAAAAATAAATTGTTCAAACGCGCTTTCAAACGCGGGAAAAGCCTCAATCATGCCCGCGTATGTAAGCTGCATATCGGGCCGGGCGCAGAATTTGATAAATTTGAGCGCGTCTTTTTTATGCTGGCTGCGGACGTTGATAAACAAGTTCATCGCGGACAAATACGCATGGCTTTGTTCCCCCGTCGTAGGTACAGGCAGCGTGCGTACGCGCAGGCCGCGCCGCGCGCTAAAGGTGTTGACACCCTGCTTGCGGGAAATCATCATGCTGGCTTTGCCGGAGGCCATCGTCCCGAGCGAGCCGCGCTCGCGCAGAATCGGCATATAGTTTTTAAGAGCCAGCGTGATATAGTCGCGCAGGCCCTCTTTAAAAACTTTGGTACCCACCAGCGTTTCGCCGCGGTCCGCCGACAATAAGGCCCCGCCGCGCCCCCACACGCACGGCAGTGCGTTGCGCATAGACAAGGAACCGCGCCAATCGCTGTTTTGCATGGGGAAGTAGCCGGGGATGTCGCTGAATTTTTCGCGCAGGGCTTCGCACACGTCCAAAAGGCCCTGCCAGGTGGAGAGATCTTTTTCGGGGTTGGAAGTAACCAGTTTTAAATGGTCGGCCCGGTAATGGAGCGCGCTTAAATCAAACCACCACGGATAGGAATAAATGTCTTTCGTGCCGGGCTGGTAACAATGCGCTTTAAGCGGAAGCAGACACTCGGAAAGCGATAAACCCGGGTCCAGCTCCGACAAATTGGCCGCCACGCCTTCGCGCACCAAAAGAGCCGTCCAATAATGCGGAATTTGAATAATATCCGGGATTTCTTCTTCATGCGTCGGATTTTTGATGGTAAACATCCGCCGCCAGAGCACGTTGCGCGTAAATACGCGGACGGTTAAGTCGACAGACGGATATTCCTGCTTAAAGAGCGAAACAAATGAGGCGTGATCCTCTTTGGTCTTGGCGCCCGAATCGGGCATGGCCCACAAAATCATTTAAAAAACCTCGCTAGTCCCAGTTGCGCACTTTCATATTGGGATCAATGTTAATATTCTTTTTTACCGGCTTGCCCGTTTTTTCGGCGTGTTCCAGTTTTTTATAAGCGGCCAGTGCAATCATGGCGGCATTGTCCGAAGACAGTTTTCGCTCCACAAAGTGCGTTTCCACGCCCATTTCTTTGGCTTTTTCCGTCATCCGCTCGCGCAGGAGCGTATTGGCGGCAACGCCTCCTCCCACGGCAATGTGTTTGACTTTATATTTTTTGGCGGCCCATAACGTTTTGGTAACCAAGGTTTCCACCATGGCTTCTTCAAAACTGGCGCATACGTCGGGCACGCTGTAGTCTTGATGGTCGCGCAAATAATAACTGACGGCCGTTTTAATGCCGCTGAACGAAAATTCCCACGTTCCGAGCAACAGCGGACGCGGAAACGCGATTGCGTCCCGTCTGCCGCTTAACGCCTGTTTGGACACCTGCGGCCCGCCGGGGTAAGGCAACCCCAGCAGTTTGGCCACTTTGTCAAACGCTTCGCCGGCTGCGTCGTCACGCGTGCGGCCCAAAATTTTATAGTCGCCGTAGCCTTTTACGTACCACAGCTCCGTATGCCCGCCCGAAACGACCAAAGCCACCAGGGGGAACGACAAACGCGCCTTCGCCTCGGTTCCTTCAAACTCGCAAGCGAAGATGTGTCCCTCCAGGTGGTTTACTCCTATTATAGGCGTTTTTTTGAAATTTGCAAGGGTCTCCGCCGCCACACGACCCACCATGAGCCCCCCCGGCAGGCCGGGGCCGCTGGCAAACGCCACGTAATCAAGCGGGCGATCACCCAACGCTTCGTTAATGACGGTGGCGATTTTGGCCGCATGCGCGCGGCTGGCCAGTTCGGGTACTACGCCGTGATATTTTTTATGTTCTTCGATTTGCGAATAAATCACGTTGGAAACGATTTCCTTTCCGCCTTTTAAGAGCGCGGCGGAAGTTTCGTCGCACGTGGACTCGATACCCAAAATCATCAAATCTTTTTTCATACTTATTTATTATCCTTGGCTTCCTGTTTGACTTTGCGTTCTTCGGCTTCTTTTTGGGAAGTTTCTTTGGCGCTTTCCAAGGTTACTTTGCCGGTTAAAATTTCCACGGCGCGGTCGAGCACCGGGTCTTTGGCTTTAAATTCCATTACGGGCGCGGCTTTGCCGGGGGTGTAAATAATATCATTATACTGCATAAACACTTTGGCTTCTTCGTCCGGGGAAACGATTACCTCGACATCCGGCAGAATACCGCCTTCGTCCGCTTTGGATTTATCGCGGTAGTCGCGTTGAATCAGACGACCGGAAGGCGTATAGTATTTGGCAATCGTCAGACGCAGGCCCGCACCGCCGGAAAGCGGCAACACCTGCTGGACGCTGGCTTTGCCGAACGTCCGCTGGCCGGCCACAAACGCGCGGCCGTTGTCCTGGAGCGCGCCGGAAACGATTTCGCTCGCGCTCGCGGAGCCCTGGTTTACGAGAACGGCCATCGGCACGTCCAGGTATTCGCCTCTGGAAGAGGTTTTAAATTCCTGATAGTATTCCTGCTTGCGCCCCTGGGTATACACAATCATTTGGTCCGGACCCAAGAACAGTTTGGAAATATCCACCGCGCCCGTCAAAAGGCCGCCGGGGTTAAAACGCAGGTCGAGCACCAGCGAGGTCATACCCTGTTTTTGTAAATCGGCAAGGGCTTTTTTCACTTCTTCGGTACTGTGGCCGGAAAAATCCACCATATAAAGGTAACCCACTTTGCCGGGCAGCATGCGGTGGTAGACCACTTCGGGCACGATTTTTTCGCGCTTAAAGTTAAAATCAGGCAGTTTTTTATAGTCACCGGATTTTTCGTCTTTGCGGCTCATGGTGATTTTGACCTTGCTCCCCACCGGCCCGCGCATAAGTTCCACGGCCTCATCCAGCTTCATGCCGTCCAAATCTTTATCGTCCACAAACAAAATGCGGTCGCCCGGCATAACACCCAACTTAAACGCCGGCGTACCCGGCATGGGCGTTACGACGGTAATAAAACCGTCTATTTTTTGCAGGCGGATCCCCAGACCGCCGAAGTCCCCGCGGGTATCGTTTTTTAAGTCTTTATAATCTTTCGGGTTCAGGTATTGGGAAAAATCGTCCAGTTCGTTCACCATTCCTTTAATGGCGCCGGCAATCAGTTTGTCCGTATCCGTTTTTTCCACATAGTTTTCTTTCACAAATTCCAGCACGTCCACAAACGTGCGGAGCTGTTTTAAACTGCTGTCGGCGGCCGCGTAAGCGTACGGGAACAGCGTCCCCATAAAAAATAAGACGGCCGCCAAAACGGCGAAACGATTGAGTTTTTTTGATTTCATAATTCCTCTCAAAATTTATTTCAGCCACACCTGCGGGTCCACCGCCGTGGCGCCTTGGCGTATTTCGAAATACACCGCGCTTCTGCCGGTGCCGGAACGCGCCTGCGTGTCTTTGCCCGCCGTGCCGATAACGCCCTGTACGGGCAACTTATCGCCGACGGAAACTTGAATTTCTTTCAAAAATCCGTAAATGCTAAAGAACCCTTTGTTATGGTCCACAATCACCACGTTGCCGTACGAGCGGAAGGGCCCTGCATAAATCACGCTGCCGGCGGCCACGGAACGGACGGACTCGCCGGACGAGGCGGAAATTTTAATGCCGTCGCGGAAAATCCACGTATTAAGGTCGGCGCGGTATTCTTTGCCGAATTTGCTGATAACACTTCCGTTCACCGGCCACGGCAGGCTGTGCGCGGGCACGTCGATTTTCGGGCCGGATAATTTCTTATCCGACGGGGCAGAACTCTTGGAAGAAGCGGCCTTTTTGGCGGCTTCGGCCTTGCGTTTGCGCTCAAACGACGCGAGTAAATTGTTCAGCTCGGCGGCGGATTTGTTCAATTCGTTGATTTCCTTACGCACGGCGTCGGCCTTGCGTTTGGTAACGTCCAAATCCTGTTTCTTTTTATTAAAAGACTTCGAAATAACCGCCTGCTCTTCTTTAATTTTAGAACTTTGCGCGAGCAGTTTTTTATTGCGTTCTTCAAACGAATGGATGCGTTCTTTGGCTTCCCGGTTTTCTTTTTTAAGCTCTGCCGCAAACGCCGCTTTGTGCGTTACCATACGCTCGACAAAAATATCCTGCTCCAGGCTGTATCCCCCCGCGCAAAACGCGCAGGAGGGAGTAAAATAATACGTTTTTAATTCTTCTTCCGCCACGCCCTGCCACATGGGCATACTGCGTTCCAGCGCGGCGCGTTTTTCTTCGATGGAAAGCAAATTCTGCTCCACAAAAGAAATGTCGGACTCCACTTTGTTTTTCAACTGCTGCGTCCGGGCTTTTTGGCTTTCCAACGCGGAAATTTCTTTTGAAATTTTCTTTTCCTGCTCCCGGTATTTTTTTAATTCGTTTTCTTTTTGGGCGGCCTCTTTTTGAATCCGTTCGATTTCTTTCTTACGGTCGGCGGCTTCGTCGCAAAAAAGCGGCGAAGCGCAGAACAGAAGAAGCAGGAAAACGTTTAAAATTTTTGCCATTTGGACAGCGTCCACCCCAAAAGCCCGCAAAACACGAGCACCAAAATCTGCCGTTCCGGCGTGGTAAACAGCCGCGCGGCCTCACTCAAGAAGCCGGTAGGGTACAGCATTACCGCAAAAAACGCGCCGGAGCACACCCCAGCCAACACGCCCGACAGCGCACCGCTTACATGATGTGCGCGCGCGCCGGCGGCCGGATAGGCTTCCACCAAAAACATAAAAGCCAAAAACAATAATCCCGCAAACAATAGCGCAAGGCGCAAAAATTTGGCGCACAAGCCCGTATAGAACACGAGCCGCGCGTGTTCGGCGTTGTAACGCGGGGAAAGAGTTTCGTATTCAGAGGCCAAATTATCCACCAGCGGCCCCACATTGCCCACGGCCCGGTCCGCCAGTTTAAGTTCAAAATATGCGGGCATTTTATTTTTGCCCATCAAAAGCAACGATTCCGTCAGCTGCGGATTTTGGCGTCGGACGGATTCCAGCGCGTCCGCGGGCGAAAACAGCCGCACGGCGGCCACGTCCGCTTTTTGGTTTAAGGTTTCCCCCATTTGCGCCAGGACCTCGTTGGAGGGGCTCCCCTCCACCACGAAAATAACTTTAAAAGAATCGGAAAGTTCCCGGTAATACGCATTTAGGCGCATGTCAATAAACAGCGCGCTCTGCCACAGCACGGCCACCGCAAACACCAAAAGAAACAATCGCCGGTATAACCGGCCGACGTGTTTCGGTTTGGCGGGAGCCGTTTCTTTTTCCAAAAAATCCGCCATAAATTAATCCTCGTTCCAGCCCAGTGCGGCTTTCATACGCGGCAAAATATCAGTGTTGTGATAAACGCCCGAAAACCGTTCCGCTTCCGCCCCGTAGGCCACGCCGATCAGCGGCGAAGCCGAATGGTTCTGCGTCGCCCACGACATGCCGCGTTTTTCGTTTACCTGGCGGAAGATGCCGGGAATATCGTCCAAATTGCTAAATTCGGCGATATTAACCGGGTACCCCAACGCTTGGGATAAACGCTCTTCAATATATTCGGGCGTGCGTTTTTCCGCCGGCATTTTTTTAAGTTCTTCTTCTAAATAATACAAACTGCCCGTCTGTTTTTCAAATAATTTAAACGCGCCGAAAGAAGCGTAATCCGTATTGCCGCCGTATAAGGCTTCCCCCTGGGCGGTTTTGCGGGCGGCTTCTTCTTTGCCCACATAACGGTAGACAAATGAGCCCAGGCCCGTATCGTGGTCCGCATTCAGGTAAACGAGCGTATCCGGGTGTTCGTCCGCGTACTTAACGGCAAACGCGACGAGTGCGTCCAACGTTTTCATTTCCGCCAGCACCGCGCCCGCATCGTTGGCGTGGGCGGCCCAGTCGATTTTTCCGGCTTCGGCCATTAAAACAAAGCCGTTTTTATTTTGTTCCATCAGTTCCACGGCTTTTTGAGCCTGCGCGGCCAGCGTGGGGACCTGCGGATGTTTGTAAAGTTCTACGGACATGGGCATCGCCCCGGAAGAGAATAACCCCAAAAGTTTGCCCGATTTAATTTTGGCAAGTTCCTTTTTATTCCGCGCTACGCGGTAACCGTTTTTCTTGGCCTCTTT
>CALYRQ010000044.1 GCA_945483375.1 uncultured Elusimicrobia bacterium | reverse complement strand
TAGCTTTTTGCCTGTTTTTATATTCTACTTTATTGAAGAATAAAAAACTCCCCGTTGTTACGCGGGGAGTTTTTAAAAAGCGTTTGGCTTAAAACTTATTTTTCCCGCGCGGGATAACGACAATGCCCGACGGGTCAATATAGTACTTTTGCGAATCGGCCTCTTGGTTGATGCCGATGGTTTGTTTGGCGGCGATGGTGTTAAAGCGGTCCATAATTACTTTTTTAAGTTTCGCGCCCGCTTTAATTTCGCAGTTGTCCATAATCACGCAGCCTTCCATCTCCGCGCCTTCGCCGACGGTTACGCTGTCGCTGATGACGCAGTTTTTAATTTTGGCTTTCGGGTGGATGACGCAACCGTCGCCTACGATGGAGTTCGTTACCGTTCCGCCCAAAAATTTGCTGGCGGGTACGCGGTTAAGCGTGGTGTTAATCGGCCAGGCGGGGTTGTTTAAATCCAGCTTGGGTTTGGGGCCCAACAGGTCCATGTTGGTCTGCCAGAAGGACTCAATGGTGCCCACGTCGCGCCAGTAGCCCTGTTCTTCATAGCTTTTGGCTCCGGGGAGCGTTTGGCTTTGGAAGTCGTAGGCAAAGGTGCGGTAATCCATTAAAATTTTAGGCAGGATGTGTTTGCCGAAGTCCAGCGCGGGCACGTCGCAAAAGCGTTTTTGCAATACTTTAAGCAGTACGTCCGTGTTAAAAATATAGTTGCCCATGGACGCATACGCCGCTTTTGGGTTGCCCGGAATCGGTTTGGGGTTGGCGGGCTTTTCGTCAAACTGCACGATGCGGCCCGTTTCGTCCGTACCCAGTACGCCGAACGCGGTGGCCTGTTCAATGGAAACGGTATTGGCGGCCACGGTTACGTCGGCCTTGTTTTTTAAGTGGAAATCCACCATTTGGCGCACGTCCATGCGGTAAATATGGTCCGCCCCGAAGATGGCCACCAAATCGGGCGCGAAATCTTTTACCAGGTTGATGTTTTGGCGCACGGAGTCGGCCGTACCGCGGTACCAAATTTCACCCAGGCGCATTTGCGGCGGCACGCAGGTTAAAAAATGGTCCGACATGATACCTTCCGACCGCCATGTGGTGCGCAGGTATTCGATTAAACTTTGGGACAGGTACTGCACGAGCACATAAGAAGAAAAAATGCCCGAGTTGACGAAGTTGGAGAGCACAAAATCCACGATTCGGTACTTGCCGCCGAACGGCACGGAAGGCTTGGAGCGGTCTTTCGTCAGCGGATAGAGCCGTTCCCCTTTGCCCCCGGCCATAATCATGCCGAGTATTTTCATAAGTTTCCCCTTTAGTTGTTATTCGGAGCCTAACGGAAGTTGTTTGTTTAACGCTTCAAACGCTTCCCAGGACCACGGCATTTTTTCCGCCACGATTTTGGCGATTTCGTCCGCATAAACGCGGATTTCTTTTTGCGCGTGTTGATCCATGCGTAAGCACAGGAAGTTAAACAAACTTCTGGCGTTTACGCTCCAGTAAAATTGGGTGTATTGGCAGACGGGGAGCACGCCGCGCGCCATTTCGCGCGCCACGCCGGCTTCAATCAGTTTGTGGTAAGCGGCGTAAGAGGCTTCCACGCTGTCTTCGTAAATTTTGCGCAGGGCCGCATTGTCAAGCGCACTGTCCGGCACGGAGCCCTGTTTGTTTTTGGTGTCCTGGCCGCGGAAGGCGTCCGGGATGTAAAATTCGTCTTTTACCTCGGTATAGCGGGCACTTACTTCGTTATAGGAGCCCCAGCGGTGGCGCATCCATTGGCGCGCCACAAAAATCGGGCAGCAGATGTGAAATTGAAAATAACAATGTTCAAACGGGGTGTGGTGCGCGTGCTGCATGAGGTATTTAATAAGGCGTTTATCCAGTTCGTCCCCTTTGGATACGGCCCCGAAAGATACGCGGGCCGATTGCACGGCGCGCTGATCGCCGCCCATAAAGTCCACCAGGCGGACGAAGCCTTTATCCAGCACATTGATTTTTTCGTTAGTTTGTTGCACGTTGGTTCTCCTATTATTTAAAAAATTCCACGACGGAGCTTGTTCCGTCCGGCAAAACTTCGGCGGCCAGTACGGCGCGCGCGGAACAGGCGGTGTCGTACATAAAACCGTCCGTTTCCGCCGTGTCCGTTACGTTTAGGCGGCCTTTTTCGAAAGACATAAAATGTATTTTTCCGCTTTGGTATTGGCCGAACGTATCGGACAGGAGCCCCAGCTTGGCCGTGTTTTCCACGGCCGCGTAAACGCGGTTATCCGCCGGGCCGAATACTTGTACGGAAGGATAGAACTTTAAAATCTCTTGCTTATATTTTACACGATTTGGAGCGGACGCGAACAAACTCTTGCTTTCGGCTTTTTTACCGTCGGGGGACGTCCGGCGGATCACGCCGTTTTGCGCGGTGATGATCCTGCTTCCGTCCGCTTCGTTCACCCCGGTCAGCCAGTTGCGCCCGGTGTTAAGCGTGCCTCTCGTTAAAACGAATTTCCCGTTTTGGTACGCTAGTTTGCGCGCGTTTCCGGGTTTGGCGCCGGATACAAACGGTTTTTGCGCCCAAAGCGTCTTTTCCGCTCCGCAGCCGAGTTCTTTTACAAAATACGGCAGCGTGTCCGTTTGGGTAAGCTGTCCTTGACGGTTGGATAAAACGAGAGTGGAAATTTTTTCGCGCGAAGCGTCATACACCGTTACAAAAATATCCGCCGTTTGGGCGTTTTGCGCGGGATAGGCGGAAACGGTCAGCGGCGTTTTGCCGGCCGGAAGCTGGAAAGAAAGATTTTGTTCCAGTTTGTCACCGGCGGAGGTCCACACAGTGATTTGGCCTTTTTTAGAAACGGTGACGATATTTTCCGCTCCTGGCGCGGTTACCGCGGCCGTGCTCAAACTGACGATTTCCTGCTCCACGGGCGCATAGATGTTTTTGCGTACAGAAGACGGTTTCGCGTCTTGCGTTTTTACAGTTTTGGCGGCGGGTTCTTCAGCGGCCAGGGGCTCTAAAACGGCTTCCTGCCCGACGGCGGCTTTGGTGCCTTTGGGCAGTTCACCCACGGCGTACATCGGCTGTACTTCCGTGATTTTTCCTTCGGGCGAGTACGTATATAAAGGCCCCAGGTCTTTGCCCGTTTTCGGGTTGACGAGCCGTTCGGACGATAAAATAATTTTAAACGTTTCGCCTTTATTGACGTTGCGGTTCAAAACGGACGTGTCGATATACACTTTTTGGCCGTCCACGCGGACGACGGTTAACTGCGCCGGGCACAGCGCCGGGATAAAAAACAGTACGGAAAGAAGAAAAGCGGTATTTATTTTCATATAATACATGTATACCATTTTTTCCGGGGGGTAACAATGAAAAATACATTTGCCGATTTAGTGGAAACTTTTGCCATTTTGCGCGGGCCGAACGGATGCCCGTGGGATAAAAAACAAACGCACGAAAGTTTGATTAAATGTCTGCAAAACGAATCGCAGGAACTGATTGACGCCATCAACAACAAAGACGATGAAAACATGAAAGAAGAACTGGGCGACGTGCTTTTGCAGGTGTTAATTCACAGCCAAATCGCGGCCGAAGAGGGAAAATTTACGATTGACGACGTTATCCAGGGCCTGTACGACAAGCTCCACCGCCGCCACCCGCACGTATTCGGTGAACACGCCAAAGCCGCCTCGCCCGAAGAAGCGCTCGCCGTATGGCGCGAAATGAAGAAGAAAGAACGCGAGAAGAAATAAAGCGTAGTTCCTTCGGTTTTGGTGCAAGTTCCATAAAGGGCTTGACCCGTTTTTTTTTTTTGATAAATTGGGAATATCTCAATGTTTGTAAGGGGGGATATGTCCCATGTGTAAAAACGGTGGATTTACGTTAATAGAGTTGCTAGTGGTTGTTTTAATCATCGGTATTTTATCGGCGGTGGCCTTGCCGCAGTACCAAATTGCGGTGGCGAAGGCGCGCATGTCGCGTTTTTTACCGTTAATGCGCAGTGTAGACGCGGCCCAGCAAACATACTATATGGCAAACGGGGAATATTCCAAAGATTTGCACGCGCTGGACATTGAACTGCCGCCGGGTACGGTATCGGAAAGTAATCTGAAGTTTGTTTATGATGATTTTGCCTGTTATTTAGGCGATGGCCCGGTCTATGACTCTCTGTATTGTGAGGATACACGGTATAACTGGCCTAAATTGGAAAAATATTTTTCTTCCGCTAATTTTATCTGTTGGAGCGGTAATGAGCAAATAGGAACGTCCGTTTGTAAAGCGTTGTCCGGTAAAACAGTGCGGGATGGTGTTGGTTCCGGGGTCTTAGGGGATTTGTACTATTTCTGATTTATTGTAATTGGTACAGAAGTGAATTGAAAGAGTACGGTTTATCCACCTGGAAGTCACTCTCCGAAGTTGCCCCGCCTGCAAGGCCAAAAATAAACCCCCGCGTATTATGTCGGGGGTTTAGCTCATTAGTGTCATTACCATGACTATGTTCCTCTTTCCTAAGGGGGCTCCGCATCCGGGTCTTCGCGCAATCGGAAAGTACGCCGTACTTTCAACAACTGCAACCAAGGACTGTCAGGCTTGCCCTAAGTACTTTGTACAAATACTATAAGGTTATTTTGTATATTTTCAAGACCTATTTTTGGGAGTAGGTCTTTATATAAAAGCCCCGGTTTCGGCCGGGGCTTTATGTTAAATTTTATCCGTTCTCCACGCGTCCGTGTTTTGTACGGACGGTACGTCCGCCGGGTTAAATACGGGGTCTTTACCCTGGGCTTTCTGCCGGCGGTAGTCGGCCAGTACGTAGAGCGCCTGACGGCGCAGGCGGAAAATGGCGTACAGGTTCATGAGCGCCATCACCGTCATGAACAAATCCGCCGCGTTCCATACCAGCTTCAGCTGGAGCACGGCACCCAAAAACACCATGATGCTTACGCCCGCGCGGAACAACGCCATTACGGTTTTGCTCTTGGTTAAGAATTCGATGTTCGCCTGTCCGTAATAATAGTTGCCGATGATGGAAGTAAACGCAAACAGCAGTACGCTAACGGACAGAAAATAATTGCCCAGTCCGCCCAATTCCTGCGTGAGCGCCTGTTGGGTAAGCGTAATGCCCACTCCGCCCAGGGCTTGGTAATCCGTTAACAGCACGATAAACGCCGTGCAGCTGCAAATAACCAGTGTGTCGACAAATACGCTGAACGCCTGGACGTATCCTTGTTTGACGGGGTGTGATATATTCGCCGTCGCCGCGGCGTTGGGGGCACTGCCCATACCGGCTTCGTTGGAAAAAAGCCCGCGTCGGGCGCCGGTCATAATGGTGGCTCCAAGGGCGCCGCCCGCGATGTTGCGCGCGCTGAAAGCGTCCGAAAAAATCAGGCCGAATACGCCGGGTAATTTTTCCAGATTAAATAATACGACGGCCAGCGTAATAGCGATATAAGCGAGCGCAAAAACGGGTACGATAACGGCGGAAAATTTCGCCACGCGCCGCAAGCCGCCAAAAATAATAACGGCGGTTAACGCGGCCAGCACAAGGCCCGTCCATAAAGAGGAACAACCAAATGTGCTTTGTAAGGAGGCCGCAATCGTGTTGGACTGCACGGAGTTGAACACAAACGCAAACGTCAGCGTGATGATGACGGAAAACATCCACGCCATCCGCCGCGCGCCTAACGCACGTTGCATATAATAAGCCGGGCCGCCGCGGAAGTGCGCCCCCGCTTTTACTTTATATACCTGTGCCAATGTGCTTTCGACAAATGCCGACGCCGCGCCGATGACCGCAATCAGCCACATCCAAAACACCGCGCCCGGCCCGCCCGTGGTAATGGCGATGGCCACGCCCGCGATGTTCCCCGTGCCCACGCGGGAGGCGGTGCTGATGGAAAACGCCTGGAATGAAGAAATATGTCCTTTCTTTTTATTACCGCTGGTCATTAGTCGGAACATTTCTTTGGGGCGTACAAATTGGACGAAGCGCGAAGCAAAAGTAAAATATAATCCCGCAATCATAAGCGCGGCCATGAGGATATATCCTAAAAAACGGTCGTTTATGAGCGTGATGGCTTGGGTCAGTGTTTCGGTCATGAAGGCTCCTTGAATTGGGTACAATAAAACGGTTGTGTTTTAAAAAACACAATCTATAGTATAGCTGTTTTTGGGTAATCTGTGGGGATTTTAGCGGGAAAAGCGATTGATTTTATGGTTCAGCCAACCGCAAAATGCCGTATTGCTGACAAGTACAAGCGGGGAAAGCAGCATGGTGGAATAAATGACGTTGCGGGAAATTTTAACGCGTTTTTGCGAATTCAACAACTCTTTTTCTTCGTACACTTTGTAGAGCGTGTCCGCCGTCCACAGTACGGGCCAAGCCACCGCGGCGCGTTGGCCGGGGTGCAACCGCGAGAGTTGCCGGAAATACGGTTTTGCGCTGGCTAAACGTCGGAGTCCCCAGACAATCCACTGGCGTTTGACGGGTTCAAAACGGGCGGAGTTGGAGGAACTGAGCAGTTCTGCGGGCGTAAGTCCGGCTTGTTCCAAATCCGTCTGTGGAAAATAACATCGGCCCATGGGCAAATCTTTGGGTAAATCGCGCAGGATATTTACAATTTGCAGCGCGTCCCCTACATGTTGCCCCAGTTCGTAGAATTGTTCTTCCGGCATAGCTACCCGCTGGGTGTGGTAGATGAGTTTACTCCAAAATAAACCGGGCATTCCCCCCATCAACCGGCAATAATGTTCCAGTTCGTCCGGCGTTTTTAGGGCGATAGGGGCGGCTCCTTCCCGGGTGGGGAAGGTGCTTAAATCCATACGCATGCCTTCGCATACGGCTTGCACCACTTCCATAATAATCGTTTGCTGGGGCGCGGGTATTTGGTTAAACCAGTTCAGGCAGGGGATTAAATGTTTGATTAACTGCTCTTCGTACGGATTTTCGCTCCCGCCGGAAATTTCCCGCGCCAGTTGGGTGGCTTCCTGCGGGTTTTGGGAATGAATCATCCCCGGGAAGCGTTCTATCCAATACAAACGGCGTTCGGGGGGTAAAAGGTGGGTATCTGCAATCGTGTCGTCGTAGCGTCATAATAAATAAGCGACGGAAAACGCCGTGCGCGTC
>CALYRQ010000043.1 GCA_945483375.1 uncultured Elusimicrobia bacterium | reverse complement strand
AGAGAACCAATTACTGTGGCGACGTAACCGCGGCCCTGTTGGGCACCAAACAAACTTTATGCGGCTGGGTAAACAGCTACCGCAATCACGGCGGCGTGTTGTTTATCGACTTGCGTGACCGCAGCGGCGTCTGCCAAGTGGTAGTGGAGCCGACGAGCCCGTTTTTTGAACTGGCTTATACGCTTCGTAACGAATACGTGGTGGAAGTGACGGGTACCGTCAAACGCCGCATCGAAGGCGCGGTCAACCCGAACATGAAAACGGGCGAAATTGAAGTGTTGGCGGAAGATTTAAAACTGCTCAATACGTCTATTCCTTTGCCGTTTGACGTGGAAAAATCCCGCTCCGTGGCGGAAGAAATCCGCTTGAAATACCGCTATTTGGATTTGCGCAACCCCAAAATGTTTGCCAATCTCTATTTGCGCCACCGCATTATGCAGGCCGCACGCCGCTATTTGGATTCAAACGGTTTTATTGAAGTGGAAACGCCTGTCTTAACGCGTTCCACGCCCGAAGGCGCACGCGACTACCTGGTGCCGTCCCGCGTGCACCACGGGGAATTTTACGCGCTTCCGCAAAGTCCCCAAATGTTTAAACAGACGTTAATGGCCAGCGGCATTGACCGCTATTTCCAGCTCGCGCGTTGCTTCCGCGACGAAGACCTCCGCGCCGACCGTCAGCCCGAACATACGCAAATCGATATGGAAATGTCTTTCGTAACGATTGACGATATCCACGAAATTGTGGAAGGGTTGATGAAAGAAATTTTCAAAACCGCGGGCAAAGAATTAAAAACGCCGTTTATCAAATTGCCGTTTGCCGAGGCTATGGACCGCTTCGGTTCTGACAAGCCGGACTTGCGCTACACTTTGGAAATTAAAAACGTAGGCAATATCTTTGCCAACACGGGCTTTAAAGTCTTTAAAGAAGTCTTGTCCGCCGGCGGCGCGATTTACGCCGTGCGCGGCGAAAAGGGGGCTGAAAATTCCCGCAGTTATTTTGACAAACTGACCGAGCTCGCCAAGAAAAACGGCGCCAAAGGCCTCGTGTGGCTGAAAGTGAAAGGGGACGCGTTTGAAGGTCCGTCTGCCAAGTTCTTTACGGCCGAAGAAATGAACGCGTTAAAAGCCGCCGTCGGCGCGCAGGACGGGGACGCTGTTTTTGTGGGCAGCGACGTTAAATTGCGTACCTGCCAAAACTTTATGGGCGCAATCCGCAAAGAACTCGTCAAAGGCCAGCCGCCGCTGGCGGACTGGGCTTTTGCGTGGATTACCAACTTCCCGCTCCTGGAATACATCCCGGAAGAAGACCGTTGGGACGCCGCCCACAACCCGTTTACCGCCGCTGTGGAAGAAGACCTGGAACACCTTGAATCTGACCCGGGCTCCGTCCGCTCCCACCAGTTTGACCTGGTGCTTAACGGCAACGAACTGGCTTCCGGTTCCGTGCGCAACTGCCGCCGCGACGTGCAGGAACGCATTTTGGCTTTGATGAAACATTCCAAGGAAGACGCCGCTATCCGCTTCGGCATGCTGTTAAACGCGCTGGAAGCGGGCGCGCCTCCCCACGGAGGTATCGGCCTGGGGCTGGACCGCATTACCGCGCTTTTATGCGGCGAAGAGTCCATCCGCGAGGTAATTGCTTTCCCCAAAACGGCGCAGGCCGCCTGTCCGCTGACCGACTCCCCGAACACGGTGGATGAAATTCAGCTGAAAGAATTGGGAATCGCGATTATAAAAGCATAAAATTCCATGTTTTACAAGCCCCGCGTTTGCGGGGCTTTTTTATGGCGAGGTGCGGGCAGGTAAATAAAAGTGGCGGCCCGTCCTTAATTTGGGTATAATGAAAGCATGAAAACACTTCTGCGTCCGTTTGTTTGTTTTGTCGTTTTGTCCGGGCTGTGCGCCGCATGCACGCCCCCGGAAGAGGATGTGCACCCTAAAAAACGCTCTTCCCGGTCAGATAATTTAAAACGCTACATGCCCAAAGCGCAGGAGTTGCGCGCACTGGAGCAGGCCCGTTCCCGCCCGGTGGTGGACGGAGCGCTTTTGGACGCAGCGGCACTCAAAGAGTTCCTTCCCAAATCGCCCGATACGCGCATTTCGGCGGCGGTGTCCGCCCGGCGGGTGGCACTCCAAAATTTAGTGCGTGAGGAATTTGCCCGCCGCGCTTCGGATAAAATAGCCTCGTTGATTTCCCGCTTTGGTGCCGAAGCCTCCGCGGCAGCCCAGTCGGCCCAAACGCCGCAGGAATTGGCGGAGCGAATGGAAGAATTAAACGCGCGTTATACGGCGGCGTTGTCGGCCGCTTCGCAGGAGGAAACCGCCCGCGGCTGGAGCCTGCCGGATAAAGGGCAGAGCCGTTTGTCCAAGCGGGATTTACAGGCCGTTTTTCAGCGTTTGTCCGCCGATCTGGAACGGGATTACGGCGCGTTGTGCGCCAAAAAAGCCGAGCCCGTTTTGCGTAAAGCGGCGGACGGCTACGCGTTGGTGCTTTCGTCCGTTAAAACGCCGGAAGATTTAGACGCACAGTTCGCCCGCGTGGGTGCGGAGGCCGATGAAGCGTTCGCGCGCGTATCCGCCGAATACGGCGATCCCGCCCTTACTCTCACGCCTGAAAATGCGGACGCGTTGAAAGCCCGCATGATTTCCGCCCACCAGCAGGTGGAGCAATCGTTTGAAAAATTATACGGCAAAGACGCCGTCCTCCAAACGCGCGCTTTTTTTGAGCGTTATTTGGCGGGGGCGGAAAAATTATTTGCCGCCCCGGGCCGTCTCTCCGCCGCGACGGAGCGGCTGGACGCGCTCAACGCCGCGTACCGGGAAGAGATGACCGCTTTGCAGGTAAAATTAAACGAAGATTTAGAACAGAAATTATTGTCCGCGCGCTTTGTGCGTCCTTTATAAAACAGTTATGGAAAAAAGAAATACGCTTCTGCAACTGGGTTTTTTGATTGTGGTCCTGCTGGCGCTGGGGCTTGCTTTTATGCGCGTTTCCAATACGGGAATCGGCGCGGCGGTCCCGGAACGTTCGGCACGTTCGCAAACCCGTGCGGGGCGTTATGTGCCGCCGGAAGTGGCGCGCCGCACGTTGGAATCGCTGAAGCAGGAAGAACTTTTAGGCGTTACTCCGGCCATGGCCGAAGCGTACGCTTCCCGTGCGGGGCGTACCTATGCGGGAAATAAGAATACCGCAGCGGCCGGAACCTCATCAGCCGGGTATACCGGCGGGCGGCCGACTTCCGCGCGCGCTTCTTATGGCGGCGGTCAATCTTCCGCCGGGCATGTTTTACCGGCCTATGACCGTTACGCCGGCCGGGAAGGCACCCATGCTGCCGCATCTTCTTACCGCGGTTCCCGTGAACGCGGAAATATCTATTCGTCCGGCTCCGCTACCGGGGCCGCCCGTACGGCGCGCGGGGGGAACTCCGCCGGAGTGGCGGGTGTCGCCCGTCCGACAACAAAAGAGCAGATGAACGGCATTTTTGCGCCGTATTTAAATTCGCTGACCAAAGAGCAGGCCGATTCGTTAAACCGCCAGCTGACGGGGTTGTCCTCACGGGTGGAACGCGCGGTCTTGCAGGCGTTTCTGCCCAAAAGCCGTAAAGACGCCAATATCGAAAAATATCTCCAGCGCAATTCCGCCTATTCACCGTCCGCCGGGCCTTTCGGCGGGGTGATGGACCAGATGGCCGCCCAAAAAGCGGGTATTATGAACAGCATGAACGGAGCTTTCGGCCAAGATGCGGCCGACGAAGCCGGAAAAGTAATGGACGCATACCAAAAAGAACTTTCCGCCGTGCTTTCGCAGAAAGGATTAACCCAGGAGCAGGCCGCGCAAAAAACGCGTGAAATCGGGGCCAAGTACGAAAAAGAGTTGGAAAATGTCGGACAGAAACACGCGTTAAAAGAATTTAAAGACAACCAACTCCAAAAAGACAATGTGATGCGGAGCCGCTTGGCCGGGGCGTATGGGACGGAGATTGCTTCGCAGGCGGATGCGATTTTAGCTTCCTGGCGCGAAAAAGACATGCAGCTTGCCATGGCCGGGTTATCCGCGGATGAGTATTACAAACACCAGCTGGAAAACCAGCGCGGCCGCCGTAAAGAACTGGAACAGCTGCTGCTGAGGAACGGCAAATCGCTGCAAGGGCTTCAGTCGGCGGAAGACGAATGGGAACGCCGCCGCGTGGAACAGGCGTTAAAAGACGAGGCCGAAGGCAAGACGCTGCCGAAAGAACATCATTTTGACGAAAAAACCATTACCGCCGCCGCCAATGATTTAAAACGCGAACGCGACGAAAAACTGGAACTGGCCGAACGCATCTACGGCGAAACGGGCGGCGCGGCCGTCAATGCCATTTACGACCGGCACGAAGCCCGCATGAGCGAAATTATGAACAGCGATTGGCCGCTTACCGTTAAACAGCAAAAAATAATGGAAGTGCGCCAGCAAACCAACGCCGAAATAGCCGAACTTCAAAAAACGCCTAAAATGCGCGAAGCGCGCGAACAGGGACAAGTCAATTCCACCATGGCGCAGCTGATGCAGGACCCCGGCGTAGCCAACGCCTCGCCGGAGGAAAAGGCCGCGTTTGAAGCGTATGCGCGCCCTGTTTTGCAGGATATGTTCCATCGGATTAACGCCATTTCGGAATCGGACCTGCCGGAAGACGTAAAACAGCGGCAGATTGCGGCGGTGCAGGACCGGGCGCAGCGCCAGCTCTCCGGCGGCCGATAGATAACGGCTGGTGGTAAGTTTTGATTTACGCACGAACCGCAAAGAAAATCTCTTTGCGGTTCGTTGCTTATCCGGGCAACCATTTTCCATATTTGGCTAACTTTGCGTTCCCTTGCCACTCGGCGTACCTGGCAGTACTTCCTCGGGCAACTGGCAACGCAAATTTAGCTCAAATCTGAAAAATCAGCCAATATGGCGTAATGTCATTCTATTCTGCACGGAATGAGTACGGAGTATGCTGATATGCTGGCGGCCCGCAGGGGCCCCGTATCTACCGATTTTTTGCTTTTTATTAAGATTTCTTTCCCAAGTTTTTGGCGGCCCACAGCGGGCGGGTTACAATAGAAACCGAGTTTAATTTTCGTCGCCTTCGTTGGCTGCCGGGTTTTTTAATTCGGCCAGCGGAAAGTAGTGGTTTAGAATGGTTTTATAGTCTTGCCCGGCGTCGGCGCGTCCGGCCGCGCCCGTCTGGCAGAAGCCTACGCCGTGGCCCCAGCCGCCGCCGTAAAACACAAAGTATTTTAATTCACGGTTTTCGTAATGCGGTTCCACGATAAAATAACTGCTGCGCAGCATTCCCAGGCTTAAATTGTTGCGGATGACGTTTTCTTTATTAAGCGTTACAGTGCCTTTGGTACCTTTGACCAAGAGGCGGCTTACATAGCCCGAGCGTCCGCGGCGAAGCGGAATCAAGGCCGTAATTTTGCCGATGTCTTTTTTCTGCTTTTTGATGACGGCGCGCAATTCTTCTTCGTCCACTACGCGTGTCCAACGGTAGGCCGCCAGGCTGACGTTTTTATCGTAGCGGCTGTAGGCGTCGTGCGGATATTGCAACAGCTCTTTAAAATGATATGGTTGTAAATTATCGAAATCGAAATCTTTATAATCGGATACGGGGTTTAAATAAGGCGTTTCATTCCATCCCGCTTCTTTCGCGCTTTGCGTGATACCGCCGCAGTTGGCCGAAAAAACGCTTTCAATCGGTTTGTTTTTATAGTTCAGCGTTTCGCCCATGGTGGATTCCACCGCCGCGTTGGCGCGTTCGCTTTCCGCGCTTACGCCGCCGTACACCTGGCAGTTTTGCGTATCGCACACGTCATATCCATAAGAACGGTGTTTGCCCAGATGTTTGAGCGCGTACGTCCGCGCAAGTACGGCCTGCGCCCGCAGGGCGTTCATCGGGAATTTGGTCGGCATTTCGGACGAAATAACCCCTTGCAGGTATTCTTCCATATTCACGATATTGATAGGCACCAGGGTATTTTGTTTGGTGTTGTGTAAAATTTGCAGTTTGCCGCGGTATTCTTTGTCGTCCACACTGGCCCAGGTCATACCCGCGCCGCTCATTACGTTTTTAACGATAATCGTGTGTCCTTCGCCTTCCGTTTTGGAGGAGGGCGTAACGGTGACGGATTTTGAAAACGGATATTTTTTCCCGTTGGGCGCGGATAGATATGCTTTGCCGTTTTTCAGAACGGCCACCCAACTTTCGCGCCCTTTGCCGGAGGCGATTTTTTTGCCCGATGCGTCCGTTACCGTAAACGCGTGGGAGGGAATAAAGTGTACCGTTTCTCTGGCGGCGGGCTTGCCGTTTTGACGCATGCCGATGCCCACTTTTATTTCGCGCGTGCCGGCGGGGGGAACGATAGGTTTTACAAGGGTGTGTTTGATTAATTCTTTTCCGCCCGTAATCTCTTTTTCGGCGCGCGTTAAGCGCGGGCGCAGCCGCTCGAGGGCGCGGGCGACTTCGGCGCTGGTTTTGTCGGACGAATAAATCATGCGGAATTGGCGGTAGGCTTCGTTGTAGTTGCCTAATTTTTCCAGTGCGGCGGCGTAATGTTTTTTTGCTTCGATAAACTGGTGGTCGTACACGGTGGCTTTTTGGAATACTTCCGCGGCATTTTTGTAATCTTTTGCTTCTTCGTACAACAGCCCCAGCAGATAATTGGATAAAGCGGTGTGCGTCTGCCCGCGCGCGGCCATTTTTAAGTTATATTTGGCTAACTCTTTTTCACCCAGGCCTTTTTGCGCGCGCGCCAAATTGATGTGTAAAAATTCGGCGCGGCCCGGATCGGCCGGCAGTTCGGAAAGCAGTTTTTCCGCGCCTGCGTATTGTCCGTCCGCCAGGTAGGCTTCGGCGGCGGTTTCGATAATTTCGCGGTCCTGCGGGTGGGCTCGGTAGCCGGCGGTGGCGATATCCACCGCTTTTTTAGGCTCGTTTTGTTCCATGGCGATGTACGCCGCGTTCAAAAACGCTTGTTTATTTTGCGTGTCTTTGGAGAGTTCAATGTAGGCCGCCAACGCTTTTTCGGGCTCGTAAGAAAAGTACAGGTCTCCCGCTTCTTTTAAGCGCTGGGCTTCGGTTTTGGGTGTGTCCTGCGCGGCCAAAGAAAGGGGGCACAGAAAGCAAAAAAATAAAATAGTTAACAGAAAATTTTTCACGGTGT
>CALYRQ010000042.1 GCA_945483375.1 uncultured Elusimicrobia bacterium | reverse complement strand
CCTTGGTCCATTTATTATACGGCGGAACAGTGCCTTTGGATTCCCCGTTAAAATTAACGTCCGTTTTGGTGCCGAAACCAAACGCCTTAATATAGTAAAACAGATTTTTGGCCCCCAGTTCCAGCGCAATTTTACCCGCGCCGATGTTCGACGAAAGTTGCATAATTTCGGGAATGGATAAAAAGTCTTTTTTATGCTGGTTGTCGCGCACGGTAAAACCGCGGGCCACTTCCCATTTGCGCCCTTCCATATCAATACTGTCCGTCACGCTGACGGCCCCCGCGTCGATGGCGGAAGAAACGGCAATCGTTTTAAACGTGGAACCCGGCTCGTACGTAAACTGGAACGCGAGCGACTGTCCGTCTTTTACCGGGTAAGAAGCGGCGGCCAGGATTTTGCCCGTAGAAGGCTCCTGCACAAGCGCGACAGCGCGGTCCGGCGACAGGTTTTCCACCGCTTTTTTAAGCGCGCTTTCCACGTAGTATTGGGCCAGTTCGTCAATCGTCAAATAAATGTTGGCGACGGACAGCTCTTCTTTTAGTTTTCTATCGTAAATAATTTCGCCGCGGCGCGCGCGTTTGGCGCGTTTTTTGCTGATGTCCTGGCTGAGTTCGCGGTTAAACATCTGCTCCACTCCCGAAAGCCCCAGGTTTTTGGAGTTGGCCGCACCCACGATATCCAGCGCGCTGTCCCCGTACGGGTGAATACGTTCGTATTCCGGGGTAAGTTCTAATCCCTGGCCAAGCGGAGTGCGCAGGATTTTGGAAATTTTAATGTAATTGTCCGGCTTAATTTTTTTAGCGACAAAAAAGAAGTTCCCCGCTTTGTTCCATTTTTCCAAAATCCGGCTTTTGGGCATTTCCAGCGTTTCGGCCAGGAAATCAACGGTTTTATTTTTGTCTTTTACATAGCGTTTGTTTACGCCGCAGGAGTGCGTACGGACGGATTCGGCCAATTCGCGGCCGTTTACGTCCAGGATTTTGCCTCTTAAACGGTCTTCGGCCAGGTAATTGTAAATAGCGCGTTCGGCTTTGCTGGCAAATTCTTCATGCAAAAAAGTTTGCATATACGCCAGGCGCAGGAAGATGACCAGCGGCGCCAGCAAAATAACAAACCCCGCCAGGCGCATGCGGCTTTTGACGTTAAAAGCAAACGGGGAGGAAACGGGTCTAGAGAGCATATTATTTATCTTCCAGCCAAATTACTTCGTGCGGTTTTACCGGGATAAGCCCCAACTTTTCCCGCGCCAGCCGGGAAACGGTTTCCGGGCTGGAAAGACGCAAAATTTCCAATTTTAAATACTGGTTTCGCGCTTCTTTAATTTCCACTTCGTTCTGCAGCTGGCTGATGGCCCGGCCCGAACGGTTGATTTCAATGCGCATGGCCACAATGCCAAAACTAAACAGCGCAAGCGCAAATACAATTCCAAAAATACGCATTATCGAATCCTCTCAATGACGCGCAGTTTCGCGCTGCGCGCGCGGCGGTTTTGGCGCACTTCTTCGTACTCCGGGCTGAGCGCGTGCTTGTTTATCAACTTCCACGCGCCGGACTGCGCAAGTTCTTTAAACCGGGTTTTGACCAGTCTGTCTTCCAGCGAATGAAACGTAAGCACTGCGGCGCGGCCGCCGGGGCAAATGATTTGAGCCAAAGACAAAAGAGCTTTTTCTACTGCGTCCAGCTCGCCGTTGCAGGCAATCCGCAACGCCTGGAAAGTTTGCGTGGCCGGGTGCGTTTTGCCGCGGCGCGGAAGCACGCTTTCCACAATCTCTTTCAGCCGGGCGGTGGTTTCTATTTTCGCTTCCCGGCGCGCGTGCATAATGGCAAGCGCGATTTTGGTAGCACTATGTTCTTCGCCGTAATCGTTTAAAATGCGTTCCAGCTCGGCCATCGGCCACGTGTTGACAATCACAGCCGCGCTCAAAGGGCTTTGCAAATCAAAACGCATATCAAGCGGCCCGTCCGCCATAATGCTGAACCCGCGGGCGGGATTATCCAGCTGGTACGAACTGAGTCCCAGGTCAAACAGCGCGCCGTCCGCACCGGGCAGGCCGAGTTCTTTTAACACGGACGGAGCTTCCACATAACTTTTATGAAAAGCCGTCAAACGCGCGTCGTTAACGCGTTCCACCGCCATGTTGAGGGCTTCTTCGTCCCGGTCGAACCCCAGGACGCGCGCCTGCGGCCCCAAACGGCTTAAAAAGTATTTGGTATGCCCGCCCAGGCCGAGCGTGCCGTCCACATACACGCCGTCTTGGCGCGTAAGCAAAAAGTCCGCTATTTGCGGGGCCATAATGGGGATGTGGGTCCATTCTTGCGTCATAAAAATCAAAATCCTCCCGTATATCCGTTGGTGGGCACCATTTCCAATTTTTTAATTTGCGTCTTTTGGGGCTGCGGTTTGCGCGCCGGTTTAGGAGCCGCCGGTTTTGCGGGGCGTGCCGTTTCCTGCGGGCCGGACGCAGACGGAGCAGGCTCGGAAGAGGCGGCCTGCGGGGTCAGTTTACCCTCTTTATACGCTTTTTGCAAATCGTGCAGCCACACGTTTTCCAGCACCGACACTTTGGTAAACGGCATCCCGTACGCACGGTACAGCGCCTGGTGAAGCGGCGTATTGCCCTTTATTTCGTTACAAAATTTATAAAATTCGTCCCGCGTGCGTTTGGTGAGCAAATATTCCACCAAACTGTACGCCTGCGTATACCACAACTCCGCTTCTGGCGTGGAATAGGAATTTAAATCCTCCGTCACCGTCATTTTATCAAGCGGAATAATATCACCCGCCACAATGCGCTTCATACTGCGGTCCACCCACGACGGCTTCTGTTTGGTGGTGTGAATTTGCATGTATACCGCCATTCCTTCCGAAAGCCACAACGGTGAAATGGTGGGTAAAAAGTAACCGTCAAAATACAAATGCGTCAGTTCGTGCACGGAAAGCGGATAAAAACTTTTCCCCTCCACCACGTACATGGTATCGGCACGCAGGTCCGACGCGGCGCCGGACCACGGCGGCAGTTTGGTAAACTCGCCATAACTGTCTTTGCCGCCGAAAATCATCACCAAAATTTTGTTGGGTTTGATTAAAATGGTGAAAGGCGTTAAGTCCAGCATCAAATTGCCGTGAATGGTGTCCAACGTGGTTTTGATGGTGGACGTGACGGGGTTCTCTTCGCGGTAAATGAGATAGTTAAACGTTTCGGCAGTCAAAAAACCGGGAGGAGGATGCGACGAGCGCACTTTGTGGGCGGAATCTGCGGGACGGTGAGCCTGGACGGGTATGCCTTCCAGCAAATCTTTGGAATTGGAAGACGCGCCTTTCGGAGCGAAGGAAGCCACTTTTTCAAGCCCGGAAATCATATCTTCAAAAGCCTGTTTGTCTTGTGCGGAAGACGGGGCCGCCGAAACGGCAGACTCTTCTTCCGCCGGAGGCGGCACGGAAATATCCGGGCGGAGTTCTTGCGCGCGCCCGCGTACGGAAGAATCTTTCGGCTCGGTTGTTTCGGCCGGCTGGGCGGTTTTCTGCAAAACGGCGGACGGGCGGGACTTGTCCGCAAACAGCGCGTCCACCACGTCTTTGGGTTTTAACCCAAACGAACGCAGCAGCGGAGGAGCGACCAAGAGCACCGCCAATATCCATAAAAGACAGGTTATTTTTTTTACAATATCCATTTAGTCGTTTTTGGCAAATAACGCCAAGTGCCGTTTTTTACCGTCATCTACGGGCAGAACATAAGGTTCCAGCCCCAAAAAATGCGCCCCGTATTTGGCGGGATCCGTTTGATCCGCCTGCGGGTGTTCCCCCTGGTAGGCGATAAACACGCCCCCCGGTTTTACCGCCGCCAGGCAAACGCCCAAGATATCGGGCAGCTGGCCCATGGCGCGTTCGGTTACGAAATCAAATTTCCATTTGGCGTTTTGCCCCAGCCGCGCATTTTTGATTTTGGCGTTTTTTATATTCGCGTTGAGTGCGGCCCAGTTCATAAACGCGCATCGTTTTTCAATGCTTTCTACCAACGTAACCTGTGCATGCGGCAGGGCAACCGCGAACGTAAGGCCGATAAACCCCGCTCCGGCCCCCATATCGGCCGCGGTAAACGTTTCCAGCCCCTTTATTTTGGCCATAGCGTAAATTTTGGCGGCACAAACAAGGCCGTCGCACAAATGGCGGTTGACCAGTTCCGCTAAATCCGCCGCGCCGGTTAAATTTAAAAAATCTTTTTTCTGAAGAACCAGCTCCGCGTATTTTAAAAGCGTGTCCGCCTGCGCGGGCGTCAGCGGCAGGCCAAGGGTTTGGGCAAATTCAGTCAGCCTGTTTTGCACGTTGGATCCTCCTGAAACGCTCGATATGCACGGCCAAAAGTTGGATATCCGCCGGCGTTACGCCCGGGATACGCCCCGCCTGCCCCAAAGTTTGCGGTTTGATTTCGCGCAGTTTTTGGGACGTTTCAAACAAAATTCCGCGCACGGAAGACGGGTCGAACCCTTCCGGGATTTTGATATTATCAGCTTCGGCCAGTTTTTCGGCGTCTTTTTTGTTGCGTTCGTAATATCCGGCGTATTTATTGTGAATATCCACATGCGTGCGGGCTTTTTCCAGCGTCCACGGGAACATGTCCGGGTCGTCTTGTACGTCCGCGTGCGGGTTTTCAATCAGTTTTTGCGTAAGCGTCTGATACGCTTCAAACGGTTTTTTATATTCTTCGCCCAACATTCCAAGCCGCAGCGCGTGCGGAGTAAGGCGCAAATCCGCGTTGTCGTTACGCAGTAAAATGCGGTACTCGGCGCGGGAAGTAAACATGCGGTAGGGCTCGTTTACGCCTTTGTTGACAAGGTCGTCAATCAGCACGCCGATATATGCTTCGTCGCGCCGCAGGACGAACGGGTCTTTACCCTGCGTTTGCAAAGCGGCGTTGATACCCGCCATTAACCCCTGTCCGCCCGCTTCTTCATAGCCGGTGGTGCCGTTAATCTGCCCGCCCATAAACAGGCCGGGAATCAGTTTGCTTTCCAAATGCGGGAACAAATCCATCGGGTCGGAAAAATCGTATTCAATCGCGTAGCCGGGGCGCGTAATGGTGGCGCGTTCCATGCCGGGCACGGATTTAATCAGCGCGCGCTGGACTTCTTCCGGCATGCTGGTGGAAAAGCCCTGGATATAGTATTCTTCGGTATTAAAACCTTCCGGCTCCAAAAAAAGCGGGTGGCTGGTAACGTCCGGGAATTTTTTGATTTTGTCTTCCACCGACGGGCAGTAACGCGGCCCCAGGCCGTGAATGTTGCCGCTGTACATGGCGGAACGGTGCGCGTTTTCGCGCAGAATTTTATCGGTAGCCAGCGTGGTGCGGGTGATGTAACAGCTTAAAAATTTCCGTTTTTTCTGTTCGTTTACATCGGTAAAATGAGAAATCGGCTGCAGGGGGTCGTCCGACGGCTGCAGGCGGAATTTGGAATAGTCTAACCCGCGCGCGTTGATACGCATCGGCGTACCCGTTTTAAAACGCAGGATATGAAGGCCCAAGTCCTCGCGCAGATTTTTGGCAAGGCCGTCCGACGGCATATCGTTGTAACGTCCGCCGCGGAACATGTCGGTACCGATGTGAATGGTGCCCGCCAAAAAAGTGCCCGTAGTCAGCACGACGGCTTTGGCGTGATAAAACGTATTGCGCAAGGTTACTACGCCGCTGACGCGTCCGTCCGTGGTGGCGATTTTGACGGCCTCATCCTGCATGATTTCCAGATTAGGCTGTAATTCCAAAAAGTGTTTGAAAGTAAACTGGTAAACTTTTTTATCGCACTGGACGCGAGGCGAGTGCACGGCCGGGCCTTTGCCCGTGTTGAGCATGTGGTAGTGAAGCGCGGCGTGGTCCGTCACGCGGCCCATCGCGCCGCCTAGCGCGTCAATCTCGCGCACAATTTGCCCTTTGGCAATCCCGCCGATAGAGGGATTACACGACATCTGCGCAATCGTATCCAAACTTTGGGTTAAAAGGAGCGTTTTCGCGCCCAGTTTTGCGCTGGCCAACGCGGCTTCGCACCCCGCATGGCCGCCGCCGATAACAATAACATCGTATTTTTCTTCACAAACAAACATATTACTTTCCCATGCAGAATTTGGAGAAAATCACGCCCAGCACGTCGTCCGGCGTAACCTCCCCGATTAAATCTTTTAAGTGAAAAAGCGCGCCGCGCAAGTGCTCGGCGTAAATTTCGCCCCCCGCGTGTGCGGACAAACGCAACAACGCGCTTTCCAGCTCCGTCTGCGCGCGGAGGAGCGATTCGTAATGGCGCAGATTGGAAATCATCAGCCCGTCGGCGGTTTGAACTTCGTCCGTATCCTGCGTAACGGCTTTTTTAAGGGTTTCGAGCCCCTCGCCCGTCTTGCATGATACGGCCAACGTTTGATAATTTTGCGCGTTTTCAAGCGTATACCCGGTGCGCGGCAAATCCGTTTTGTTTTCCACAATAAGCGTGCGTTTGCCGAGTTTTTCGATATCCGCCCACAACGCGCGTTCTTCGTCCGTCAGCGGGCGGGAAGTATCAAGCACCAGCAAAATCAAATCCGCGCTTTCCATGGCGCGCACGCTGCGGCGCATGCCTTCCTGCTCGGCGGGATCGAGCGAGTGGTCCCGGATTCCGGCGGTATCGGTTAAAATGATTTTTTGGCCGCTAATTTCCAACGTTTCTTCCACCGTGTCGCGCGTGGTGCCGCAAGCGTCGGCCACGATGGCGCGGTCAAACCCCACGAGCGCGTTAAGCAGGCTTGATTTGCCGCCGTTGGGCGCGCCCACAATCGCGACGCGAAGCCCGTCTTTAATCAGCCGCCCGACGGAAAAAGTATCAGCCAACGCTTTTATATGCGTTAAAACGGAGGTAATTTCCCCGCGGACAAACTCGTCCGAAAGGGGCGTCATTTCTTCGTCCACGTCGTCTAAACGTACTTCGATTTGGGCCAACAGTTCGGTAATTTTGAGGCGCATGTCCGCCACGCGCGCGCTTAATTTGCCGTCCAGGCCGGACATGGCGAGTTGGTGCGCCGCCTTGTTGCCGGACGCGATTAAATCGCACAACCCCTGCGCTTCAATTAAATCCATTTTGCCGTTTAAAAACGCCCGCTGGGAAAATTCCCCCCGCCGTGCGGGCACGGCTCCGGCCGCACATAAAAGCTCCAGCAGACGGCCTTTGATGTAGGGCGAGGCGTGCACGGCA
>CALYRQ010000041.1 GCA_945483375.1 uncultured Elusimicrobia bacterium | reverse complement strand
TGTTCATCCACCACGCGGCAGTTGTCGTAAAACTCATGGAACAGCCCCGCCAATTCGATAAGATACGTCGTCAAGTGGTGGGGGCTCAAATCGGCCACGCAGTTGCGCAGCACCTGTTTAAACCAAATCAGCTTGAGCATCAACGCGCGTTCGTGCGGGGTGAGCGTGACGGGGGCCACATTATATTCGGTGAACCCTTTTTCCGCTGCCGCTTTAAAAATGGAATGGATGCGCGCGTGTACGTATTGCACGTAGAAAACGGGGTTTTCGTTCGTGCGTTTTTTTGCCAGGTCCATATCAAAAATCATATGGGCGTTGGGGGTGCGGCTCGCGAAGAAAAAGCGGCATACGTCCGTGCCCACTTCTTCCATCAGCTCGCGAAGCGTAATAAAACGGCCCGCGCGTTTGGACATTTTCACCTGTTCTCCGCCTTCGGTCAGGTGGACAAGCTGGTGAATGATCGGTACGAACGATTTTTCTTCTTTGCCCAGCGCGTGTACGGCGGCTTTCATGCGCGGCACATAACCGTGGTGGTCCGCGCCTAAAATGTCAATAAGGGTGGTGTAGCCGCGGTCGTATTTATTTTTATGGTAAGAGATATCGGCCAAAAAGTAAGTCGGGCGGCCGTCTTTGCGTACGAGCACGCGGTCTTTGTCGTCCTGCGCTTCGGCGTCTTTGGTGGATCCGAACCAAACGGCGTCTTCTTTTTCGTACGTATATCCCTGTTCGGTCAGCGCGGCGAGCGCCTTTTTGGGAGCGTCTTCTTTGTGCAGGTCGGACTCGCGGAACCAGCGCGTAAAATCGACGTGAAAATCTTTCATGTCCTGCTGTTGGGTTTTGATGAGTTCTTCCATCGCCCAGCGGCCGTATTGGTCTTCGGGCAGGTCTGCGGGGATGCGTTTGGCGAGGTCAATTAAATAAGTTCCGTGGTAGCCGTTTTCCGGCGGTTCTTTGCCTTCTTTGCGGGCTTTGACGGATACGGCCAACAGTTCGGCCTGGTTGCCGGCGTCGTTGACGTAGTATTCGCTGTCGCAGCTGTAGCCCAGGGCGCGGTGGATTTTGACCAGGCTGTCGCCCAAGCTGGCGCCGCGGCCGCTGGCCACGTGCAGAGGGCCCGTGGGGTTGGCGGATACAAATTCGATTAAAATGTTATGTTTGGCGCCTTCCAAATTGGGGTCTTTCAAGCGGCGGTCAGCGGCGGTGGTGATGATGAAACCGTCCTGCAGTTTTAAGTTGATAAACCCGGGCGCGGTGGCCTGCGCATCAGACACGACGGTCATTTCGCGCAACACTTTGCACGCTTCTTTGGCGATTTCCATGGGGTTTTTGCGCAGTTTTTTTGCGGCGGCCATGGCCCACGTCATGGACAAATCCGCCCCCGTATGGGCGGGCGCGGCGGAAAATTCGACTTCCGGCAGTTCGGAACCTTTAAAATATTCCGCGCTGGAAAGTTTTAACGTAACGTCTTGTTTTAATTTTTCTAGCATGGTAGGTTATTTCTTTTTGGCGGTTTTTTTGACCGTTGTTTTTTTGGTTGTGGTTTTTTTTGCGGCGGTTTTTTTGACGGTTGCCTTTTTAGCCGCGGTTTTGGGAGCGGCTTTCTTTACGGCCGTTTTTTTAGCGGCGGCTTTTTTAGCCGTCGTTTTGGACGCGGTCTTTTTGGCGGCCGCTTTTTTTACCGTTTTCTTAACGGGTTTTTTGAAATCGATTTCTTTGCCGAAGCTGAAGATTTTGTCAAGCGCGTAGAAATCGCGTGCTTCCTGGGTCATTACGTGGGCCAAAAATCCGCCGTAGTCGCTTACGCGCCATTGGTTGCTGTCGCCCCCGTCTCGGTTGGATTTATAGTAGCCTTCTTCTTTAAGTTTTTTGCTGATTTCTTCTTCCACCGCGTCCAAGTGCGGTTTGGAAGTGGCGGTGGCGATAAGAATATAGTCGCACAGTGAGGAAAGCCCGCACAAATCGATTACTTTGATATTTTCGGCCTTCTTGTCATCGGCCAGCCGGGCCGCCAGGCAAACAAGCTCTTTCGTATTCATTATTTCCACCTCATTAAAACGGTATATGGAGCAATCAATTTAGTCTAGCATTTTTTTACGTGTATTGGGAACGGCTACAGGGGCATTTTAAAATCTTTGCCCAGGATGATGCGCGTGTCGCAAATTACGTTGGGGGCGGCCCCGGTACGTATTTCGCCGTTGATGCCCACGGCCCGGCCCAGTTGTTTTACCTGCACCAGGCGGCCGCTGTAGTCTTCCAGCCAGGAGGAGTTTTGGGTGGAGGGGTAGTTGTCGTATTGCAAAACGTCTACGCGCAGCTGGCCTTTTTCGTTTTGGTCGCGCAGGTATTGCGTCAGTTCCAGGGCCAGCCCTTTGCGGCCGGAGGCATTTAGCACTTCTACGATAATCGGCCGGTCTTTAAGGGCCAGGGGAGCCATGTCCGCCACGTCGGGCACGATGGCGGGGACGGGTTCGGGTTTGCGGGAAGCGCGTTTTTTGCGTACGGGGAATGTGACGGCGAAGTCGCTCGGTTCCAGCTGGGTGAGTTCCATGGATAAAAGCGCAAACTCGGCGGGGGACAAATTGGTGCGCCGGTTATGCCAGGCGGATAAATAATTCCACCCCGCGTGCGCGGCCAAAAAAGGATTGTGCCGCCAGGAAGACAAGGCGTGTTTAAAGCCGTTCCAAAAGGTTTCCCGTTCGGTGTCGGCGGGTTCAAAAAATTTGGGATTTTGGACGGCTATATTTTCCGCTTCCAATAATTTTTGGGTGCGTTCGAGCGGATTTTTTTGATTTAATTTGTCGCCCAGCACGCGCACGGACGCTTTGCGCGTTTGGGGGTTATAAGAAACGAACATGGCGGGTTTGGTCAGCACCGTCACTTGCACGGGGGCCTTCTTATCGCCCGCCAAATTGGAGGCCAGGGGAGAGGCAAACTGCGCGCAGGCGGCCCAGGCCGTTGCGCCCAGCAAAACAAGGAGCAGTATCCTTTCGGTTATTTTTCTTGCTTGATAAGATGGTTCCATAAGTCAATCCCCAAAGGGCACAGCCATTTTTGCGAGTCGATGGTAAACAAAAGTTTGCGGTTGGCCGCGTACAAAAGCGCTTTGTCCAGATCCTGCAAGGCCAGGTTGCGGATGACGAACGCGTCTTTATATTTGCGGTCTTTGGACGAAATGTCCGCCACGAATAAAATCTTGGAAAGCGTACTCATCTGCAGGCTGCCCAGGGTGTGCTCGGAAATGGCGGAGAGTACGTCTTTGTCTTTTACGCCGAAGCGGTTTTTTGCCAGCCAGCACGATACAAAGCTGTGCAAGAGTGCCGGTTCCTGTTTGCAGATATCTTCAAAAAACGGCACTTTGATTTTATGCTTTTTGCAAAAAGTGACGAGTTCCGGTCCCGAAAAACCTTTCCCGGCGTCGTGCAGGATGCCCGCGCGGACGGCGGATTCCACATTTACGTCGTAAATATCGCTTAACGCGGCGGCCATTTCGGCCACGTTTTTAGAGTGCAGGTAGCGGTTGGTTTTCAAATGTGCTTTGAGCCAGTCGTGCACGTCAAGGCCGTAGAGTTTGTTCTGCCGGATGGTGGGCGCGATGGATGCGGGCACCGTATCCGGCACGTCCCCGCACGCCAAAATGTGCGCGCGCACGCGGCTGGACGAAAGTTTGGGGAAGAACCCGGGCAAAAATACGTGGCGGAACTCAGCGGGTTTTTCGTCGTACCCTTTGCGTTTTCCGGCCACCACGACGGCATTTTTAAAAATAAAATCGGGGTTTTTCCAGTTGTGCAAATCGTTCAGGCAGTCGGTACCTACCAAAAGGTAAATTTCGGGGTCTTTATATAATTTTTTAAGGTATTGCACCAGCTGGTAGGTGTAGGTTTTACCGCCTTGTTTGAGTTCGTAATCGTCAAACACCACGTTTTTACCGATGCCTTTAAACGCCTGTTTGAGCATTTTCATGCGCAGGCGGAAAGGGGTGGGCGACTTGGCCTTAAACGGGGAGTGGTACGCCGGCACAATGTGCGCGGCGTCCGGCGCGATTACTTTCATCGCGCGGCGGAACAGAGAAACATGGCCTTTGTGAACGGGGTCAAAACTGCCCCCAAAAACGAGAACTTTCATAACACCTCATTATACAAGTTTTTTTGCGGTTTCCAAGCCTTGTAAAAGGGAAGTTTCCATAAAGGAATACTCCCATTTTCCGTACCGTCCGGCGCACAAACAGCCGCGCCGCTCCAGGCGGGCGAGTATTGTTTGTACGGCGCTGCGGCGGTTTTTATCGTAAACGGCGTAGGCGTAGGGTAAAAATTGCCAAAAGGAAAACAACTTTTTATCGTGCTTGTCTATTATACCTTTTTGAAGAAGTGCATTCCAAACGCGTTTTTCGGCCGCCGGAGAAGGCGTTTGTTCCCCGGGCAGTTCAATATAATAGGAGCGGCATCCCGCGGGCGCGTTTTGGGGCGCAAACGAGCTTTGCATTCCCACGCGGAAGAACGGGTCGGTTTCGTCTGGGCAGTAAATCCAGCTAAAAGGTTCTTTTTGGGGGCCGCGCACCGCCAAATTATAGACGGTAACGGGACGAACGGTTAATTTTTCCGCCGCGCGCGTAAGCGCGGGTTCGTCCGCCAGTAAGTTTAAAAACGCGGGCAGCGCAAGCGTATTCACCAGATAATCAAACGAAACAGTTTTCCCGTTAATAACGGCTGTTTTTTTGCGTAAATGAACGCGGGAAACGGGTGAACTCAGCCGCAGGTTATTAACGTGCGCGGCCAGTGCGTTTACCAACGCCTGGCAGCCGCCCATTTGGGGATAATAAAAATAGGCGTTATAGCCGAATTTTTTGCGCGGCGGTTTTTGGGCGCTTTTTAAAATTTCATCCGGCGAGGGGAGCGGCACAAACGGGCCGCACCAGTCGGCGGTCATCTCTTCGGGCGCGCGGCCCCAGAGTTTTGTATTGTACGGGCGCATGAACGTTTCATACACTCCCGGGCCGAAAGCGCGCAGGCACCATTCTTTAAAATTTTTGGGAGCGGTTGTTTTTTTGTTTTGCGCGGCTTTTACAAGTCCGGCCACGCACGCTTGGCGTACGTCTGGCGGCAGGGCGAACAAATTGGCCTGAAAAGGGAACGGCACGCGCGCGGAGCCCGTGTAAATCCAGGCGTTACGCGGCTGGCGGCGCAGGTTGGTTTTTAACAGTTTTTTAACGAGTTTTTTGCCGTATTCCGTGTGCAGGTGCAGGAGGTGTCCCGCGTAGTCAAACGTGAAACCGTCTTTATAAACGCTTTTGCACAGTCCGCCGGGTACGGCGTCCCGCTCGGCCAGCAGATAATCCGTTTGACCGAGTTCCTCCAAGTGATAAGCGGTGCTGAGGCCCGTCAGGCCCGCACCTAAAATAAGCGTGCGTACGTGCATTATAAGTCCGTTTTTAAGTGTAACAGCCAAAGCGTAATCAGGGCGCCGAACGCACCCGCCGCCATAAAAAGCGAGGCCGCGATTTGTACGCAGCAGTGCGTCAGCGTGAACGCGAATACGTTGGCGGTCAGCCCGGTCAGCGCAAAGGCAAATAAAATGGAACCCGTTTTCCACCCCAGTTTTTTAAGACGCAGGGCGGCGTGGTCGTTACTGCCTTTGAGAGGGTTTTTGCCTTTTAATAAGCGCGCGAGGGTGACAAACGCCGTATCAAACAGCGGGACGGCCAAAATAAAGAGCGGGGCTAAAAATCCCCAGTCGGATTTTTCGCAATAGCCCGTACCGATAGACAGCGCGGCAATCAAAAAACCCAGCAGGTTCGAGCCGCTGTCGCCCAAAAAGATTTTGCGTTTTTTGGCGTGGTTGTACGGCCAAAACGCGAGGCATGCCCCCAAGAGCGCAAGCGCGGCAAAATTGACGTAGACGTATTCGGACGGCAGCGCGATGACCGCCAGCCCCAGTGTGCAGACGACGGCCTGGCTGACGCATAATCCGTCCATAATGTCCAAGAGATTAAACGCGTTCGTCAGCCCGACTACCCATAAGAACGTAAGCGGATAGGAAATCCATGGCGAGGTAAACGCGTGTATCGCCACCCCGTAATAAATAAGCGCGGCCGTGGCCGCCGCCTGGATAAACAGTTTTACGGGCACGCTGACGCCTTTGGGTTTTTTAAGGTCGTCGGCCAACCCCATCAAAAAAATAAGCCCGCCGCCGATCATCACGCCGCGCAGGGTGTGCAGTGTGCCGGAGGGGAAAGAGGTCGTCAGACGGATAAATACCAAACTGCCCACTATGCCCGCCAAAATGCCGCATCCGCCCAGGACCGGTACTTTTCCGGCGTGTTTTTTAAGTCCCCCGGGCGCGTCCAAAAACGCGTTTGCGGCCAGCTTACGCAAAACGGGCAGGGCAACCGAAGTGAGCGCGAATGAAATCCCCGCGCATAAGAGGTAAAGGACAAATGTCGGCATAATAATTATAATATCATAATAAGGAGGACGTTTATGCTTAAAAAGATTTTTATTTTTTCTTTTGCGCTTTTGTTATGTGCTTGCGCGGGGCGGCAGGTGAAACAAATTCCGCCGGATGTGCGCGAATATAAAAAGGTGAATTATTTTACGGACGGCCACACCCAGGCCGCTTTTAAGGTGGTGGGGCAGATGAACGAAGACTATTTGGAAGGTGTCCTGCGGATTAAAAAAATCGGTGCGGAAGATTACGACGTGATGGTAATGACGGGCGCGGCGTACCGCGTTTTACACGCGGTGGTCAGCCCGGAGGGGGTTGTTTACCGCTATTTATTTAAAGATGCGGATACCGCCGTGGTGCGCGGGCGCATTACGCAGTTTTTAAATGTTTTGGTGTCGGACCCGGGCGTTTATAAAAGCCGCCGCGTAAAAGACGGAAAAACGGCGGTAACTTACCAGGGAAAAGAGTTAAAAACGCGGCTGTTGTATGCGGAAAGTTCGGTTTATCCGTATGCGGCGGAATCGGTTACGCTCTTAAATACGGGGGAACTTTTTTATAATGAGTATGCACCGGCCGATGCGGAGGGGAATGTAGAAATCCCGCACGAACTGACGTATAAAGACGGGAACATTACCCTAGACATGACGCTTATCAGCGTGCGGTAATAAATAACGGCTGGTGGTAACTTGCGATTTTCGCACAAGGGACGAAAAAAGTTTTCGTCCCTTGTGTCTTTTAAGGATAAACAATTTTCCAAAACCTGTTTATTTGGCGGTCTCTTGGGCTTGA
>CALYRQ010000040.1 GCA_945483375.1 uncultured Elusimicrobia bacterium | reverse complement strand
ACTTGAATGACACTAACATATTTACAACGGCGTCGGTGGAAACGGTTAAACCGTATTTTTCCGTATCCACATAAATACCCGTCAGTTTTTCATCCAAATATACGGGCATAGGCGCCCCGAAATTTCCCAGTCCGACTTTATTTAATATCCCGTCTTTTTTGGCAAAATACAACAACAGAACAGGGGCCGCATTTAACTTGATCATCTGTTTCTCCCGTTCCAAAGATGTAAAGCCGCGCTGGTACTGTAGCCGAGCGGCCCCATAGCTTTTACGATAAAGCCCGCTATGGTTTTAAGGTGCGGCGTTGGGTCGCCCTTGGCGTCTTTGACGGCATTAACCAATTCCTCAAGGCCTTCCGAAGCCGTTGTAAGAATAGGCAAAAACGTCAAGCCGAAGTCCGTAATGGCTTTTTCCAGTTTGTCCGCCGTTTCTTGGATTTTGGCCATTTTATCGTAATTTCCGTAAAGCGAATTATCTTTTGCATTTTGGGTACGCAGATAGGCGTCTTGCTGTTTAATCTTTTTTTCCGTAGTCAGCTTAGACTTTGCAAAAAAGTCATCTATTTCGCGCACAACCGCTAACCGCGCCTGCTTGTTACTCAAAGCATCCTGCTCTAACACAGTTTTTTGGTATTTTTCCCAGTCCACGCTTTGCAAGGTTTCAAGCAGTTCTTTGTCGCCAAACCCCTCGGACACTAGCGGCCCCAACTGCGTTACCGCACGCTGCCCGAACACGGAAGAAGCAAGCGCGGCCCCTTGGGCTTTATCCACCGCGCTAACATCGGCAATACGGTTCATTACGTTGTAAAATACTTTGGCCATATCCGTTTCGCCACGGTAATTCCAAAGAGCATTCCGTTCGCCGTTTTTAGCCGCGCCCACCATCGTTTGCATACGGGATAACAGAGCGTCAAACATTTCGGGGTTTACCCCTTTGGACCGCGCGTAGCCGCTGATAAACTCATAAGAAGCAATATCCGTTCCCGCCCCTTGCGCCCTGTCTTTTAAATTGCTGGCCTTGGCCAAAAGCCCGTTTACTTGGTCGTTTACCTGCCCGAAACGGCCCAGTAAGGCGGTAATGGCGGTTGCGGCAAAGCCGATTCCAGCCCCCCATTTAATACCGCTCCACGCCTTTTGAAATAACGTTTTGAAGCGGTGGGTTACCCTGTCAAAAATTCCGTTCAGCTTCTTTTCCGTAGTTTGCAAAGACTGCGACGTCGGCTGAAATTTTATAGTAATGATGTAACTTTCTGCCATTCTGTAAACTCCGCTCTGTTAATGGCCCTGTAAAAGGCCGCTTCCATTATTTCCTGCAAGGTATAGTTTCCGTCAGTTCGCCGAAACGCTTCGGCAAAAATATCAACGCTTTGCGGCGCTAGTTTTTTTTTACTTCTTCCGGACAGATAAACGGACGCATATCCGCCAACTTTACGCACACCGCCAGCATAGCCTCAATGATTTCGCTCGGTTCCAGTTTATCCAAATTCTTTTGGTCGTACGGAATACCGTTTCCGTCTACCACAAACGCCAACAGGTTTTGCATATCCTCTTTTTGCAAATTGACAATTTGCAAGGCGTGGCGCAGTTGTTTTTCTTTTTCCGCAAGCGGAAGGGCTTCAAACTTGGCCGCCGTTGTTTCGTAATCCTGCCCTAGGCAGGCTTGCTCGGTGGCAAGCCCGTATACTAGGGTGGAATACGCGTTTAAAGCCCATACGCTTTTAAGGCCTCTTAATTCTTTGACCCGCATTTATTTGTCCTCAATTTTGAAGCACTCAAAAATAACCTGCACGTTCTGCTCTTCCGCCCCTTCGGACATCGTCGCCTGCGCGGGTTTTTGGCTGACGATAGCGTCTTTAAAAGAACGCATTTGTCCCGTCTTGCGGTCAATGATTTTAAAGTCCGTGCGTTCTTCTTCTTTGTACATATCGGCAAGGAGTGCGGCGTATTCCGCGCTAAGGCCGATAAACACCACCGTCAAGGTTTTCGGGTCTTTGATACCCTCGGTATAAATAAGCCCCGTACTGTTTTGGCCGGAAGAGCCGCGCGTTAAATGTTTGCGTTCGGGGTCTTCAAACGCCGCGCTGTCAACGGCGGCGGTCAAGTCGTAATCTTCCCCGTTGCGGGAAAAATAAAAATTGCACAAACTGGTGCGTAAAGCGTATTTTCTTTCAGCCATAAATTACAAAGCCTCCTGCGTTAAAATGCCTTTCAGCCGCCACAACGCCGACGGTTCGGGAATACGGACGTCAATATCCGCCACATAGTTTTGATTGGTAAGCGTAATCGTAAAATGGACGTAGGATAAAATCCCCGTCGCCACATACATTGCCGCCGCTTTGGTATTCAAAAAATCTTCCAAAAGTTTGGCCTGCACGAGCGTATACTGCGGGCGGTTTAAATTGAGGTACTGCATCGTCCACCCCTGCGCGTTGATTTTCAGTTCTTCGGTAACGTACGGGGCGATAATCGCCTGTCCGCCCGTACAGAAAAACGCTAAGCGCGGGCCGTACTGGTCTTCGCTCGCCAGCGCAAAGCTCAGGCGGTCCTCAAACAGCGCGTCAGCCGTACCCGTATCATTAATGCCGTCGTCTTTAGGGACTGGGATATACTGCTGATTGTTCCACGCACTCGCGCTCAAAAACGAGCCGAACGCATAAAACGCGTTTGCGCCCTTGTTGCCGTTGCCCGTCAAAAAGGCGGTACGGTTCTTCTGTTGGGCAAATACTTTTGCTTTGGCTTCATCTTCAAAAACCGCAGCGACCACGCCGGAAAATCCGCCGACGTCCAAACCGTCAATTTCCGAGGCGGAAAAGTCGGACGAAACAAGCACGGTAAAAAACCGTTCTTTGGCGGCGGCGATAATGTCCGCCAAATCCAAATCGTTGGTCGGCAAAACAAAAGCCGCGTTCATTCCGCCGTTAAAAAGATATTTTACGTCCTCGTTATCCGTAAGACTGCCCGCCGCCACCTCGCTCGTTACGCGCGTGATTTTGCCCGTTTCCACGCCTGACTTGGGTTTAACCACCGCCAAGGCCGAACGCAAAAAGCCCGTACTGGCCGCCGGAACGGGGGTGCGGGTTTCCAACTGCAAAATATAATTTAACAACACATCGCCGTTTGCCATTGTTTTATTCTCCTATGATAAACCGCCAAAACAGTTTGGCGTATTCGATTATGCCCTTTACGGGGGCGTATTCTTCTTCGTAAAAATACGTAAAATCCATTTGGTACGCTTTTATTTCCCAAGGCATCGGCGTTAATACCGCCGTTTCTTTGCCGGAAAACCAAAAGCGGCCGAGCAGCTCTTCCGGAGCCTCGTACAGTTTTTTGGTTAAAAAGCCCGACGGATTCTTCTTGAGCGTGCCTTTAATGGCCAGCGTGCCGCTTACGCGCGCCCACGCGCGGCCCGCCTGCGCGCCGGAACGGACGGAAGCAGTGTCCACGCATAAAACGTCCTGTTCTATAGTTTCAGCCGCCGCGCAAAAGCGGACATCTTTCACTTTAAAAATCGCCTGCAAGTCAGCTTCCAGTTGCTTTTTAAACACGATTTAAAAACTCCACTTTGATATTTTCAAACAGCTTTCCCGTCTGCACAAACAGCCAGTCAAACCCTTTGCGCTTTTGGGTCGCCTGCGTATTGGAGCCGTATTCTTTGCGCTTAATCGGGTTACGGATTACGGCCTGTACCCCTGCTTTGATTCGGTTCATCCAACGGCCCTTATGATTTAAGTCCTTGGCAATATCGTCCACCACTTGAGCGACTTCTTTGTTGTTCGGGTTTCGCCACGGAGCCAACAAGATGTTGTGCGACGTATTAAATTTAGCCATTAAATCGCGTAAGGATACCCCTTGCGCTTGGCCCTTTCTTTTTCGCACCTCGCCCATTGGCCGGCGGGTTGTTCCCTCGGCCGGTTTTGCCGCCGGTTTATCTTCCAATACCCCCGCCTGCACCGTATAGCGGTTCAAGTTTTTAGGAAGAAATACGCTCAGTTTTTGTTTTGCCACGAACGCAATATCTTTACTCATAACGGAGCCCCGATAAAGATGTTGGAAAATCCCTTTTTATCGTCCAAATCCGCGACACGCAACCCCCGCGCGGCAAAATAAGAATGCAAGGCTTCAAACTCCCCGCTGCAAATTCCGCCGCGCGCGGTTAAAACGGCGTGAAGAGCTTGGTATTGCGCCTTGTCATCGGTTCTGCCGTTCATAATAGCGGCCGCCTTGGCCCACTCGGCCAAGGTTAAACAGGCCGCCCCTAATTGTTCAAGAACGTTATCTAACTCTTCACGCATAGCAAACTCCTAGTCCGCCACCGTAATGGGCTGTACGATAAGGCCGCCCATTTCTTTTACGTCTACCATCGCGGTGCCGTAAATGTAATTGACCCACACTTCGCCGGCGCGTTCATCGGTGCCGGTACCTTGTACCTGCGGCAAAAGCGTGTGGTTCAGTTCCACGATTTCGGGGCAGATGACCACGATGCCGCTTTCGGTTTCGGCCAAGTTGGCGGGCACTTCCAAAAACGCCACGTTTTTCAAGGCGTCGGCCAAAATGCGGTTGTACGCCGTGCCGTTGGTCAGCGTTTTGCGCAGATACTTTTTAGCATCGTCGCCGTAAAAAGCCAGTTGGAAATTGGACGAAGAGGACGTTACTTCCACCTGTTTTTGCAGGTCGGTCGCCAACGATACCAGCGCGTCAATGCCGTTGTTGCCGCTAATGGTTTTAGGCAGAGCCACGGACGTGTTGGTAATGTGGAACGGGTCGGACGATACGATCACGCCGTTGTTGTCTTTACCCAGCCAAATTTCTTTATCCAGCTGTTTGTGGAACGCTTTTAAAACGCGGTTGTTCATATCCGGCAAGGCGGACTGCGCGTTTAAAATGCTTTCGGCATACTGCACGCCCTTAAAGGCTTTGGCGTAAGACTTATCGCCCGCCTGCGCTTTGACGTGTTTGCGTTCCGTGTCCTGCGCGTTGATAAATGCGGCCACGATGTCATCCTCGGCGCGGATGGTTTTGAATTTGACGTTTTCAATTTTCGCCTCGTGGGCGCGCGCTTTAAATACGCTGTAAAAGGGCGCGTAGTCAAGCGTTACGCCCTGCATCAATTCTTCCCGGGTAGGGACGATGTGATTGTCGGTCATTTCTTTTTAACTCCTTGAAATTTTAAGAACTTACGCAAAACGGGCTTTTGGGCCGCGCTCTGCGCGTTTTCCGGCTTCGGGGCCGGAGCCTGCGGTTTTTGCTCCGCTTCGGGCTTTTGGGCCGCCTCTTTTACGGTTTTAGCCATAGGTTACAGCCCGCCGGCAAAATCAATGGCCGCGGCGTCGTATTCGTTGCCTTTGCTGTCTTTGGCCGTTACTTTGCCCGAGCAGAAAACAGCGTTTACCGCGACGTTGTTGGTTTCGCCCGTTTTGGCGGCGTCGGTAAATTTGCCGCCGGAAACATAAACGGCTTTTCCGTCCGCCGGAGTGGCCCCCGCAGCCAACTGGACGTACGTTTCCAACCCGCAGCGCACCACGGACTGGCGTTTGATTTCGCATACGCCGCTTACGCCGATAACCACATCGGAGGCCGCGCTTTGCGCTTTAATCGTGCCGTCTGCGGCTTTGGTAACGGCCAACCCCTCGCCGACGGGAGTGCCGCCGTTGGGGGCGAAATTGTCAATCACGTCAGACTTGCCGCGTTTGTACGGCGTGCCTAATTGTTTGCTCATTTTGCTTGCTCCTTTTCGCCAAGGTAATGCGCACGTTTGGCAAAGACCCTGTCGTTGTATTGTTTAATCAAATCGTTGGTTTCTTCAAAGTGTCCGGCACGCGCACGTTTGGCCGCGGCCACTTGGGCGGCAAGTTTCTTTTGGCCCAAGGTAAGCGTCAGCGTATCCCAAAACTGGGCGGCTTGTTTTTCTTTGTCGTCGTCTGCGAGCGCCTTAAACGACAAAATGCGCGGTTTTAATTCTTCCGGTGCGGCGTCAATGTTTTCCTGCAAGCTGAAAAAATCTTCCAGCAAATTCTTTTTGAGCGCGGCCGCTTTACGGACTTCGTCGGAAAATTGTTTATCGTTGACGGTTTTTACAAGCCCTTCGGCCAGTTTGCCCAAGTAGTCTTTGTTGTCCGCAACAAACTGCGAAACGCCCAAGTTAAACTTGATAGCGTCCTGCATACGCGCGGTTTCGGCTTCCTTTTGGGCTTTGGCTTCCAGTTCGGCGCGTACTTTGTCCGCGTCCGTGGGAGCGGGTTCCGCGTCTTTTTTGCCGGAGAGCAGTTTTTCCACTTGAGCGGTTAAAGCGTCCAACTTGGCGGCAAAATCCGCGTTGTTATTCGCGCCGCCGCCGTCTGCACCGTCCGCGCCGTCTGCCGCGCGGAGCGGGTAGTTTTGAAACATCAGTTTAAGTAATTTATCCATATCGTTTCCCCTTGAAAAATAAGCGTTATTTCGCTATACTATTAGTGACTGATTAACTTGACACGCATAAATTTTCCCGCTCGGATGCTGGCCAATGATTGGCTTATGGTGGGGCAATACTGGTAAGGATTTACACCTTACCTTTGCGGGGCCACCCAAGTTAGTCAGTCTTTTTATTTAATAATCCCGTACTTCCGTAACAAGGCGTGCGCGGATTTTCTTCTTCCCTTGAAAAATGAACGTTTTTTAGCTATACTAATAGTGTTATTCGGACTGACACTCATAAAGACTATACTGGCTCTGATGATGGCCCTAATAAGGCTTATGGAGGGAACGCCAGTCCTCCCAGTCCGAATAACTTTTTTTGTCTATTTTTTGTATCTCTTCATAAATTTCCGCAACCCTCTTTTATTCACTTTCAAAACGTGTACGATTTCCAAATTTTCTTTTTGGCTGTCATTGTCCAATATGACAAACGAATACCGCTCTCCGCCATCTACGTTACCGATAAAATGCCAATATCCTTTATGCTTAATGTCCTGCAACGGCGCCATAATTGGCTTATACAAGCTTTCCCCTGTCAAAACATCATAGTCTTTACGCCTCAGCTCACTATGCGCAACTTTATTACGACGAATAGTACGGCGTAATAATACAGGCTTTTTATTACCACCCCCTATTAAGTCCAAATGCTCTTGACTTAAAGAGGGGAGCATATTATTTTTTCTAAAATCAATCTTAACCGCTTGCGCTGTTTGTTCCGGCTTCATATCTTCGACATCCAGCCACTCAATACCGCATTGTCAACCCCAACTCTCGCCCGGCATCTCCCCTCCGCCTT
>CALYRQ010000039.1 GCA_945483375.1 uncultured Elusimicrobia bacterium | reverse complement strand
GCGAAAAATTTTTGTTTTGCAAGTGTAATAAAAATGCTTCCACCCAGTCTTTCACTCGGGGCCTCCGGAGCTATTTTTCCGCCGCTTGTTTGGCCGTGTGCGCGTCTTTAAATTGGGCGATTTCTTCCGGCGTGACGGTTACAATCGTTTTGCATTTGGGGTAACCGGAACAGCCTAAAAATTCGCCGCGTTTGGAGTTCCTCAGCACCATGGGCTTGCCGCATTTTTCGCACAAACGGTCGGTAACGATGGGGCCCGTGGAGGCCACTTTGTTGCCTTCCGCGTCGAGCGAAAAGGTGTTCTTGCATTTGGGGTAAGCCGAGCACGCCAAAAATTTGCCGCGCCGCCCCATGCGGATAACCATGGGCGAGCCGCATTTGTCGCACACTTCGCCGGTTTGCTCGGGCTGTACTTTTTCGCCGGAACTTGTTAAATTGACTTTGCCTTTGCACGTCGAATCGCTGCAGACGAGGTACTCGCCAAAGCGGCTTCTTTTCTTAAGCATCATTTTGCCGCAGACGGGGCATTTTTCGTCCGTCTCTTTGGCGGCGGGGCGCTGCATCCCTTTGTCGGCTTCGTCCAGTTCGCGTTTAAAATTGCCGTAGAAACCGCTTAAAAGCGTTACCCATTGCTGGGCTCCTTCGGCCACTTGGTCGAGCTGTTCTTCTACGCCGGCGGTGTAGGACAAATCCATAATTTCCTTAAAGAAATCTTTTAAGCTGTCCGTAACCGTAATACCCAAGTCCGTCGCCACCAGTTTGCTGGTTTTGGGCTGGCGGGCGATGTATTTGCGGTCCAAAATCGTTTTAATCGTAGGCGCATACGTGGACGGGCGGCCGATACCGTGTTTTTCAAGCGTTTTAATCAGGCTGGCTTCGTTATAGCACGGGGGCGGCGTGGTTTTATGTGCTTTGGTGTTTAGGTCCAAGAGCGTCAGCGTATCGCCTTCCGCGAGTACGGGCAGCAACGCGCTTCCGTCGTCTTTGTTATTGTCCTCGTCATCGTCCTGGTCTTTATAAATGGATAAGTAGCCCGGGAATTTTACCGTGCGGCCGCTGGCGCGCAACTGGCATTCTTTGTCGTTCCCGGCGGCGATGTCAATCGCCACGGTATTGAATACCGCGTCGGCCATTTGGCTAGCCACAAAGCGCAGCCAGATGAGTTCGTACAGTTTGTACTGGTCGGCCGTCAAGTACGGTTTCATATTTTGCGGAGTGCGGCGTACATCAGTGGGGTGGATAGCCTCGTGGGCTTCCTGCGCGCCCATTACTTTGCTTTTGTAAACAGGTTGCTTGGCGGGCACGAACTGCGGGCCGTATTTTTCGCCGATGAATTTTTTGGTCTGTTCCTGCAGGAGTTTGGATACGTTAAACGAGTCCGTACGCATATAGGTAATCAAACCGACGGTCTGCCCGGCGATTTCGATACCTTCGTAAAGGTGCTGGGCCGTCATCATGGTTTTTTGGGAAGCAAAACCCAGTTTGTTGTATGCGTCCTGCTGCATGGAGCTCGTGATAAACGGCGGTTTGGGTTTTTGCTTGACCTCTTTCTTTTCCACCTTAATAACGGTGTTGGGGCCTTTGCGCAAGACCTCCGAAAGCGGGGTCAGTTTTTCCGGCTTGTCGAAAACGGTGGTTTTTACTTTGTAGTCTTCCGCAAACAAATGGTGCGTGGTGGTTTGTTCCACATTTTTACCCTGCCATTTAGTTACGCGCGCCCAAAATTTGGGAGCGGTTTGCGGTTTTTCAAACTGCGCGCCGATCGTCCAGTATTCCTGTTCTTTAAACTCGGCGATTTCTTTGGCCCGTTCGGCCAGCAGTCGCACGGCCACGGACTGCACGCGCCCCGCGGAGAGGCCGGAGGTAATTTTGCGCCACAGGAGGGGGGATAATTTGTACCCGACAATGCGGTCCAAAATACGGCGCGCCTGCTGGGCGTTGACGAGGTTGTCGTCAATTTTGCGCGCATGGGCGAAAGATTCTTTAATGGCGGTGGACGTAATTTCGTGGAAGAAAATGCGCTGGTACCGTTCTTTGGGGAGTTTTAACAGTTCTACCAAGTGCCACGCGATGGCTTCGCCCTCGCGGTCAGGGTCGGTAGCGAGGTAAATTTCGCTGGCGTTTTTAGCGGCCGCGGTCAGCTCCGCGATTAACCGTTTGGCGCGGTCCACGGGTACGTAGGTGGGTTTAAAATCGTGTTCAATATCGACGCCGATATCTTTGGAGGGCAAATCGCGCACGTGGCCGAAGGAGCTGCGTACAATGAAGTCGTTACCTAAAATTTTGCTGATTGTTTTCTGCTTGGTGGGAGACTCCACAATCACCAATTTTTTACCTTTTACGTTGGGTGTTGCCATAATTCACTTCCTTATAAAGTTAAAATTTGCTCTTGCTGTACAGGCCGTTTTCGCAGGCCAGAAAGCCTTTTACTTCCAGTTCAAACAGAATCCCCGCCGCTTCGGGCACGTCCGCGCCGATGGTTTCGGCTACTTGGTCCAAGCTGGCGGAGCCGCCGCCCACTGCGTCCATGGCTTGGCGTTGGCGGGGCGTTAAATCGTCCTGCGGCTTGTCGGGCGTTAAGGAGGGCGTTTCAAAGAAGCGCGGATCCAGCCCGAAACGAAGCTGCTGTGGTATATAGTCTAGTATATCTGCGGCGGAAGTTACAACCCCCGCCCCCTCGCGAATGAGGTGGTTGGGTCCTGCCGACTGCGGGCTGTCTATCGGGCCGGGGACGGCTAAAACGTCTTTCCCCATTTCCAAAGCGAGTTTGGCGGTAATCAGCGCGCCGGACTTAATTTCGCCTTCCACCACAACCACCGGTTGCGACAGCGCGGCGATAATGCGGTTCCTGCGCGGGAAGTGAAAGGCGTTGGGCGGCTTATTAAAAGGGAGTTCGGATACAATCGCGCCGCCGTGTTCCAAAATCGCACGGGCGAGCGAACGGTTTTCCGGCGGATAACAGCGGCCTACGCCGGTGCCGATGACGGCGACCGTCGGTTTTTTAAGGCGTACCGCGGCGGCGTGGCTTTCGCTGTCCACCCCGCGCGCCAAACCGCTGACGACGGTTACGCCCGCCTGCGTTAAATCGGTCGCCAGTTTGTTGGCGGCTCTTCGGCCATACGGCGTGATTTTACGCGTGCCCACCATGGCGACGCACGGCTTTTCGGCCGCGGGCAGTTTGCCGAGTACATATAGGACTAGCGGCGCTTCTTTGATGTTGCGCAAAGACTGCGGGTATTCTTCGTCTTCCGGCACGTAAATATGCCCGCCCAGCGCGGCGGTTTTATCCCATTCTTCCTGCGGATCTATGGCGAACGCGTCGCGCAAAAGGTGGGCGGCGGTGGACGGGTTTAAATTGGCTTCGCGCGCCAGCGTTTCAGCGTCTTGGCGCAGGATTGCTTCGGCCGAACCGAAAATTTCGATGAGCCGTTCAAGCCAGTCTGCGCGGAAAAATAAAAACGCGTTTAAGCGGATGCGGGCCAGCCGTTCGGCGGCGGAGATATTCGGGTTCATCAGATGTCCGCCACTCCCTTGCGGTCCAGCGGGCGGTATTGCATCACTTCCACCAGGTGTTTGGTTTCAATGTCCGCTTTTTGTTCGAGGTCGGCGATGGTTCTCGCCGTTTTTAAAATTTTGTCGAGGCTGCGCGCGCTTAAACCGAATTTGCGCATGGCGGCTTCCAAAATGTCGTCCGCTCCGGCGGGGAGTTTGCAAAATTCTTTAATTTGTTTCGGCGTCATAAACGCGTTGGCCGTGGTTGGCGTGCCCGCAAAGCGTTTGCGCTGGACTTCGCGCGCTTTTAACACGCGTTCGCGGATAGCGGCGGAGGATTCCCCTTCGCTGGTTTTGGTCCAGTCCGTATATTTGACGGGGTTTAAATTAACGGTTAAATCAATGCGGTCCAGGAGCGGCCCCGAAATGCGCGATTTGTAGCGGTTTACCTGCATGGGCGAACAGGAACACGGGTGAAGCGGGTCCCCCAGGTGCCCGCAGGGGCACGGGTTCATGGCCGCCACCAACGTAAAACGCGCCGGATACGAAACGGTTTCTTTGGCGCGAGAAATGGTTACGCGTCCATTTTCCAACGGTTCGCGCAATACTTCTAACGAGGAGCGGGAAAATTCGGCAAATTCGTCCAAAAAGAGAACTCCGTTGTGCGCGAGCGACACTTCGCCCGGGCGGGGGGAGGAACCTCCGCCGATGAGGGCCACGTCCGAAATGGTGTGGTGCGGGTCCCGGAACGGGCGGAGGGTTAGAAGTTTGCTCTTTCCCATTAAATTGCAAATGGAATAAATTTTGGTGATTTCTAATGATTCTTCCTGCGTCAGCGGCGGCAAAATGCCCGGAAAGCGTTTGGCGAGCATGCTTTTGCCCGTGCCGGGAAGACCAATCATGAGTACATTGTGTCCGCCTGCGGCCGCAATTTCCAAAGCGCGTTTGGCGAGTGCCTGGCCTTTGACTTCCGAAAAATCAAGCTCCGGCAAAACATCTTCTTCTTTTTGCGGAATGTAGGCGATTTTAACGGCGGATTCTCCGGCTTTCCCTTCCAGGTAGTCGGCCAGTTCTTTTAGCGTATGAGGTGTGATAAACTCCGCGCCGGAGACCTGCCCTTCCAGCACGTTTTGCGGCGGAATAACGGCCGTTTTGCGCTGGTCTTTGCAGGAAATCAGCATGGGAAGCACCCCGGCGCACGGGCGCAGGGAGCCGTCCAACGCAAGTTCACCCAAAACAAGCAAGTCTTTTAATTTTGCCGCGGCTTCGGGCGACAGCTGTTCGCTGGCGGCCAAAATACCCAGCGCAATCGGCAAATCAAATTGCGTGCCGCTTTTGCGCAGTTCGGCCGGGCTTAAGTTGACGGTAATGCGTTTGGTGGGAAAATCAAAACCGCTGTTGCGGACGGCGGCCACCACGCGTTCTTTGCTTTCGCGCACTTCCGCGTCCGGCAGACCGACGACGGCCAACGTGGGCATACCGGGGGCGATGTCCACTTCCACGGACACGGCAAAGCCTTCAATGCCTTTTATGGCTCCGGTACATACATTGGCCAACATATTAATTAAAACTCAACACAATGGCGGACGGAGTAATCGTCACCACCGTAAAATTGACGTTGTATTTGCGGATAATTTTGGCGGCCAGTTCTTCGGGCGTAGCGATGTCGGCCGAAATTTCAAACTGCGCGTTGGAATTGGCATAGCGCACCAAATTGAAATCTTCAATTTCGCGCAAATCTTTAAAGATGCTTTGAATTTGTTTCAAGCGTTCAATGGTGTTTACATCTTTGACGGTTAAATTAAATGTTTTGGCTGAGTTGATGGCCGCGTTGACCGGTTCGGCCAGCTGTTTGGCGGCGGCTTCGCACGCGGCGGAGATGGATTTCTGCGCGGCGATGTCCGGCAGCGGGTCCAGACCGGATAATTGCTGTGCGCCTTCAGCCACCAGCGCGTAATTGTTGGTGGCGTAGGTGCGGATGTTGGCGCGCGCGCGGTATGTTTTAAAGGGGGAAGTGGTGCCGGCAAGCGCGACGAGCGGGTTGGTTTCCACGTCCGCCACAATGACAAAACGCGCCCCTTCGGTACGGGCTTTGTCGATGACGGAGGTGGGTTCTTCGATATTGTTCTGGCTTAAATTATCCCCGTTGACCAGCGCAAACGGCTGGTTCTTTAAAGCGCGGTAAATGGCTTGTTTGCAGTCCTGGCGCAGGGAAATATTTTCCCCGTTCATTTCGCGGGAAGTTACCAAAATAGTGGTTTTTTTGGCAAACGCGTCGGACTCGGATTGTTTAATAATATCCCCAATGTCCTTTACAAGCACCATGGCCTTGAGGCGCGTATACCATTGGTCGCCTTTGCGGTAGGCTTTTTGTACATGGCTTCTGCGGATGAATCCGGCGGTTTTGGAGGTGATTTTATCTTCTACGAGCTGCGCTTGGTCCACCGTCGTGGCCGACGAAATGAACACGCCCGCCACCTGTTCCACGGCGGCGCGCTGGGCGGCCAGTTCGCCGTCCTTGTTCATTTGTTTTAAATTGTTCTCGTCGTACGGAACGAGCGATTCGGCGTACACGTATTCGCCTTCCCCTTTGGGTCCAACGCGAAAGCTCCCGCAGGCCGAGCAAATGACTGCCGCGGCTAGCAAACACAAAATTGATTTTTTCATTATTTATCCTCCGGGTCCAGTCCGGCTTTTTTAAGGCGATCTCTGCTTAGGCGCATGATGACGGCGCAGCCGCCGTCTTCCATATATTCCGTTGAAACAAGTTCCATGTGGCTGATGACGCCGTTCGTGCCCGATTCAATCGTGCTTCCGGCCGATACCGCGTCCACCACCTGCACATTGGCTTCCAAGTTCGCGCCGTAAAGCACTTCGCTGGCGCGCTGGTAGGCGTGGGCGATGGCCGCTTCGCGGCTCATAATGCGGCGTTGGGAATCGGTTTGGTGGTTCGGATTGGCCGCGCCGAAACCGCGCACCCACAGGTAATCCCCGGTCAGGAGCGTGTCGTTGAATGCGGGCGCAATCGCGCCGTTTTTAACGGCGGTTTTAAGCGAGTGGCCGCAGGCGCACAGGCACAGCGCGGCGAGGGTAAGCGTAAAAAGTTTTTTCATGGGCTATCTCATCAATTCGGAAATTACTTTTACGTACGTGCTGGGGGCTTTGGCGTCTTCTGCATTGATGATGCCGCAGCGGATGAGCATAATTTCCAGCATGTGCGTAAGGATATCGTAAAAGTTTTCGCGTACGGACGGTTCGCACACCGTCAGCGCCGGGCCCAAAATCACCGCGCCTTTGAGTTTTTTGTTGTCGCACAGGTTGGCGATTTTGAAAGCCGACGAAATGATGTTGTCCGTCGAGTACGAAGAACGTACCGCAATTTCAAACCCGCCCGGGATTCCCAGTTCCTTGGCGCGCTGTTCAAGCGCGTAGACCATCCACGGCATCATATTTGAGTTGTTTTGCGGATAGAAGAAACCGATCCGGCCCCAGTCCGTGTGCGGGCTAGTCGCAATGGAGGTAATGTCCGACGGCTCTTTGGTTAACAGCTCGCTGGATCCGTCCTCTCCCGTAGTGGCCAATAATTGTTCAAAAATTTTGGCTTGGGAGCGGTCCTCTTCCCGCATATTCGGATACATTAAATTTTCCAGCACTTTTAAGCGGCGGATGCTGCGCGTAATGGTGCCCAGCGTCATATGCGAGCCGCCGAAGAATGCGGTAATTTGGGAATCGTTTAAAGAGACCCCGTTGTCGAGCAGCATTTTTTTAACAATTCTAAAATAGGTGGATCCGCCAGTTTGTTTTAATTCGGAAATCCATCCCGAATCCA
>CALYRQ010000038.1 GCA_945483375.1 uncultured Elusimicrobia bacterium | reverse complement strand
ATTTGTAAAAGGGGCGGCGGGTGTGCCGTCCGTCAAAGCGGCGGACTGCGCCTATAACGCGGCGCAGCTGGAAGAACTTATTTCGCTGGCGGCGGCCGAAGGCGCGCGCGCGGCGGTTTTTCCGGAGCTTTGTTTGACGGGTTACACCTGCGGGGATTTGTTCTCTAAACCGCTCCTCACGGACGCGGCCGAGCGGGTGCTCGGCGCGCTGTTGCGCCGGACGGAAAGCACGGACGTGGTTTTTATCGTGGGGCTGCCGGTGCGTGCGGGCGCGGCGCTTTTAAACGCGGCGGCCGTATGTTACCGGGGCGAAATTTTGGGCGTGGTGCCTAAAACGTATCTGCCCAATTACCGCGAGTTTTATGAACAACGGTGGTTTACGTCTTCCTTGGAATGGGGCGGCGGCGAAGTGGAACTTTGCGGACAGACGGTTCCAGCAGGGACGGACTTGTTGTTTGAAGCGTCCGGCATGAAATTCGGCGTGGAAATTTGCGAAGATTTATGGGCTGTGGTTCCTCCCTCTTCCCGCGCCGCGTTGCAAGGGGCGGACGTTATTTTTAACTTGTCCGCAAGCAACGCCTTGGCCGGAAAACACGGTTATGTGCGTGACCTGGTGGCCCAACAGTCGGCCCGCTGTTTGTGCGGGTATGTGTATGCCTCCTGCGGGTTCGGCGAGTCCACCACCGACGTGGTTTTCAGCGGAAACGCACTGATTTACGAAAACGGCACGCCGCTCGCTTTTTCGGAACGGTTTTCCATGCAGGGCCAGCTTGTCTGCGGCGAAATTGACGTGGAACGTTTGCGTAACGACCGCGCCGTCAGCACTACCTTCCGCTCGGACGCCGCCTACGAAGCTTCGGAACCGTATGAACTGATTGAATCCGGCCAGGCACCCGCGCCCATTTTAACGCTTTCCCGTTTCGTTTCGCCCACGCCGTTTGTCCCCAAGGGTAGTGTGCTGAACGAAAATTGCCAAGAAATTTTTAACATTCAGGTTTCCGGCCTTGCCACCAGGCTTTCGCACGCGCATATTCAAACGGTTACGCTCGGTATTTCGGGCGGTTTGGATTCCACGCTTGCACTGCTTGTTTGTGCCAAAACATTTGATAAGCTGGGGCTGCCGCGCAAAAACATTATCGGCGTAACCATGCCCGGCTTCGGCACCACGGACCGCACTTATCAAAACGCGCTTTCGCTCATGAAAAGTTTGGGCATAACGATGCAGGAAGTGGATATTAAAAAAGCCTGCCGCCAGCATTTTGCCGATATCGGCCACAATGAAAAAAATAAAGACGTTACGTACGAAAACACCCAGGCGCGCGAACGTACGCAGATTTTGATGGATATCGCCAACCAAACGGGCGGTATTGTAGTGGGGACGGGGGATTTGTCCGAACTGGCCCTCGGTTGGGCGACGTACAACGGGGACCATATGTCCATGTACGGCGTAAACGCGGGCGTGCCCAAAACGCTGGTGCGTTCTTTGGTATCGTGGGCCGCGGCGCACGAAACGGGCAAAAAAACGCAGGCCGTTTTGAACGATATTTTGGATACCCCCATCAGCCCCGAACTTTTGCCGGCCGACGACAAAGGCCGTATCGCACAAAAGACGGAGGACCTCGTCGGCCCGTACGAACTGCACGATTTCTTTTTGTACTACTTTTTGCGCTGTGGGTTTGGCCCGGCCAAAATTTACTTTTTGGCAAAACACGCGTTTGGCAAAAAGTTCACAGCGTCCGTTATCAAAAAATGGCTGAAAGTTTTTTTCCGCCGCTTTTTTGCCCAGCAATTTAAGCGTTCGTGTCTGCCCGACGGGCCGAAAGTGGGGTCCGTTGCTCTTTCCCCGCGCGGGGATTGGCGCATGCCCAGCGACGCATCGGCCGAAGTGTGGCTGGCGGAAGCGGAAAATTTGCGTTAGTTTGCTTTCATTCGCACCCGGATATTCCCCCGGCGCGGATTTTTATGGACACTTTACAAAACGCTCCGGGGTATTTCATGGGAGAAAACATGTTTGACGCGGTAATCATCGGGCTCGGGCCGGCGGGCAGTACGCTGGCGCGGCTGCTGGCCGGAAAATATAACGTGTTGTGTCTGGATAAAAAAGTGGCCGAAGGCGGTTTTGAAAAACCCTGCGGCGGGCTGTTGGCTCCCGACGCACAAAAAATTTTGGCCCGGTTCGATTTAACGCTCCCCAAATCTGTCCTCGTTGACCCGCAGTTGTTTGCCGTGCGCACGCAGGATTTGTCTTCCGGCTTAACCCGCTATTACCAACGTTTTTACGTGAATATGAACCGCGCTAAATTCGACCGCTGGCTTATCTCCCTTATCCCCGCTTCCGTGCCCGTCTACGCGGGGGCGAAAGTAATTAAAATCACGCGGGATGAAAGCGGCTTTTTTACCGTGTTGTTTGAGCGGAACGGAAAGCGGAAAACTGTACAAGCGCGGCGCGTCATCGGCGCGGACGGGGCGGCTTCCTTCGTCCGGCGGACGTTTTTTCCCAAACATAAAATCCGTTCGTACGCGACTGTTCAGCAGTGGTTTAAAGAAACGCACAAAAGCCCGTGTTATTCCTGCGTGTTTGACGAGGACAAGTCCGATTGTTACTCTTGGTCGGTTTCCAAAGACGGCTATTTTATTTTTGGCGGCGCGTTCCCGGTGCAAAACTGCCGCGCGCGGTTTTAAATTCGGCGAACCCGTCAAAACGGAAGCGTGTTTGGTGCTCCGCCCCGCCGGGTGGAACAAGTTTTGCACGGGCGAAGAGGGCGTATTTTTAATCGGCGAGGCGGCCGGGTTCATCAACGCAAGCAGTTTGGAAGGTATTTCAAGCGCACTCAAAAGCGCGCTCGCGTTTGCTGAGTCGCTGGGTGCAAAACCGGGCAAACGGGAACACCGCCGCTACGGTCGCAAGACGTTCCTTCTGCGCGTAAAACTCTTCTTAAAACTTTTCAAATGCCCGTTTATGTACTGGCCGCGTTTGCGGCGGTTGGTAATGAAAAGTGGGATTGCGTCGATATCCATTATCTCCGCAAAATAAATGTGATACTTTTCCGTTTGGCGCATAGTATAAGCGGGAAGGAAATTATGGACTTTGCAACTCTCTACCGGGAACTGTTCAAATCCGTGTTTGCGTACGTGCTCTGCCGCGTGGGAGACCGCGCTTTGGCCGAGGACCTTTGCGCCGCCGCCTGGCGCAAAGCGTACGAAAAACAAGAACAGTTCAATGCGGATAAAGGGACGTTTCGGCAGTGGATTTTTACCATCGCCCGCAACGAAATCAATATGCACCATCGGTTGTATTACGTGCGTAAGTTCTTATCTCTTACCGGGTGGGAAGAGGTGTTGGGGGAGGCCCGTGCGCCAGCCCCGGAAGAAGACGGTGAAAACGCCCGTTTGCTGGAGGCCGTATCGCACCTGAACGACCGGGAAAAAGAACTGGTGGCGTTAAAGTTCTATTCCGGGCTTAACAACCGCCAAATCGCCGCGCAACTGCATATGACGGAAAGCAATGTGGGCACCGCGCTTCATCGCGCCGTAACCAAGTTGCGTAAGGAGATGAAAGATGAATAACGAAGAACGTTTTATCAAGCGGTGTTCGCGCGTTGATTTTGATGCGCGGGGGCTGACGCAAGCCCGCGTATGGGCGCGCGTGACCGCGCCGCGTGCGCTTATGTGGCGGCGTTGGGCCGCGTTGGGGGCGTGTGCGGTTTTTTTGTTTGCGGCGGGGTTTGGGGTTTCCCGCTGGATAAGCGGGCCGGTGAGAACCGTTCCCGTACAGAACCAAAACTGTGCGCCTGCGGCGGAACCGTACTTTTTGTTGTGCGTGAAAGACGGGGCGCGTTCGGCGGGGTATTGTTGTAAAAAACATGCGTTGTACGGGGAAGCCTCCGGGTTTTATCCGGCCAAAAAAGAGTGTTCGCAGGACGCACGGCCGGAACTCCCTTCCTTCTATAACTTCCGGCAGAACTGTTAAGGAGAAATTATGAAAAAAATCTTGTTTTTGGCCCTGCTGTTAGGTATGGGCTCGGGGGGCGTTTTTGCCCAAACCGCTCCGGCGGAAAAAGTTACGGCGGTGTATTTCGGTTCGCCTTATTGCGGGCATTGTCAGCATTTGGAGCGGGAATTTTTGGCGGGTTTTATAGAACGCAACCGTGAAAAAATGGACTTAATAAAGGTGGACGTAACGCAAGACAACCTGGCGTTTATGGAGGCTTTAAAAGAATACGGGGCGGAGTTCCCGGGCACGCCCGCCATGGCGATTGGCGGCGAGTTTTTAATGGGGTATCCGCAGGAAATCGGCGAACGCGCCGATTTGGCCGTTGCCAAAGCTGTTCAAAATGGCGAAAAAACACGCGTGAAAATTCTGTCCGGTACGGAACAAACTCCCGTGCAAAAAACCGCTGCTAAAACGTCTGCCGTTAGTCGGAACGTTTCCAAAAAGACGGCGGAAAAACCGAACGATGCCTCCCTTGATAAACCGTCTGCGGAACAGAACATTTTATCTCCCAAATTCGCGGAAGATAATTCGGCGCGGGTGTCCGCCCATGAAAGCGTTTTCAAACGGCTGACGTTTTGGATGATTACCGGGGCCGGGCTTATTGACGGAATCAATCCGTGCGCGTTTGCGGTTATTGTATTTTTTATCTCGTTTTTAAGCGTGTATAAATATACGCGTCGCGAGATGATTGTCGTCGGTACATCGTATTGCGCGGCGGTGTTTTTTGCATATGTGCTTCTGGGGCTCGGCACATTTAAATTTTTGTACGCCATGCAGGGTTTTTATTACGTGATGTGGGCGGTAAAGGCGGGAACCGTTTTGCTGTGCGCTGTGTTTCTTGCACTCAGCATATATGATTTTGTGCATTATGCACGCACGAAAGACGCTTCCGGCTTGGCGCTTCAACTGCCGGCCAAATATAAGACGTTTATCCATAAAGTGATGCATGCATTTTTAAAAGACCGTCAAAAAAGCGTTTGGCGGTTGGGATTGGCCGCCGCGGCGGTGGGGTTTATCGTGTCCATGGTAGAGGCGGTGTGTACCGGACAGGTGTATCTTCCGACGATTGTGGTGGTGCTGAAAGAAGCGGGGGAACACTTTTGGCGTGCGGCGGGGTATTTGCTGTTTTATAACCTGATGTTTATTGTACCTTTGGCCGCGGTGTTTTTATTGGCGTTGGCGGGTTATGAATCCAAAACATTCGGAGGGTGGCTTAAAAAGCATTTGGGGCTTACCAAAATACTGATGTGTTTGGTGTTTTTGGTGCTCCTTGCGGTGCTTATTAAAACGTGGTAGTTTGTTATGTGCTTTGAAAGAGGCCGGAAACGAGCTTTTTTCGGGTACCTAACGGGTCTTGACCCGTTTTTTTTTTTTGATATTATGGGGATATTCTGTAGTGTTTCTGTACGGGATCTCCCTTTTATGATTTGTTGCGTTAAAAACGGTAGATACTGAACAGAAATCTCTTAGAATGAGTTTTTAACTGGGGAAAGTAAATGAAAGGCTTTACTTTAATAGAACTGTTAGTCGTGGTACTAATTGTCGGTATTTTGGCTGCCGTTGCGCTGCCACAATACCAAAAGGCGGTGGAAAAAAGCCGTATCATGGCGTTAATGCCCAATTTGCGTACGCTGAAAGATTCGTTGGAAATGTATTACTTGTCCAACGGCGTATATCCTAACGATTCAGTGGCAGATTTAGATATTCATATACAAGGGTGTAAATCGGAAGGAGGTGGACAGTTAAATTGCGGGAACGCGTGTTTTAATTATAACGGCGGGGAGATATTCACTTCCGACTCTATTTACGCTTCCGTGGGCCAAGAGGAGGGTTGTTCTTCAACCGGACACTCCAGTACCGTTATCACTTGGTATTTGGATTATTCCCGGGCGAATGCGGGGCAGATAAAATGTTCCAGTAAAGTTTCGGGCGTATGTGAATCGCTAAAAGGATTTTTAAAAGAGTAGTTTTAATTTAAAAGCCCCGGTTTTAGCCGGGGCTTTTACTTTTATTCCTCTAAAAAACTTTTGCCGAATTTTAAGGGAGACAGTTTGAAATAGTCCGCAATCGTCTGCCCCAAATCGGCATACGTTTCGCGCGCGCCGATATACTGCGGCCGCACGCCGGGGCCGAACATAATCACGGGTACGTGTTCGCGCGTGTGGTCGGTTCCTTTGTACGTCGGGTCGCAGCCGTGGTCCGCCGTGATAAACGCAATATCGCCCGCTTGCATTTGGACGATTAAGTCCGGCAGTCGCGTATCGAAGTATTCCAGACCTTGGGCATAGCCTTCCACATCGCGGCGGTGGCCCCAGGTCATGTCAAAATCCACGAAGTTCGTAAACACCAGGCTGAAATCCGGCGCGTTTTGGGCTTCTTCAAGCGTTACGTTCCATAATTCTTCCAGCCCCGAGGCTTTCACCGCTTTGGTAATGCCCTGTTTGGCATAAATATCCGAAATTTTTCCGACGGAAATCACCTCTCCGCCCGCGTTTTTTATTGCGTCCAGTACGGTGGGCATGGGCGGTTTGACGGAATAGTCGTGGCGGTTTTTGGTGCGTTTAAATTCGCCCTTTTTCTCGCCTTCAAACGGGCGCGCAATCACGCGTGCGATGTTATAAGGGGCCACATGTTTAAAAGCAATTTCGCACAGTTTATAAAGTTTATCAAGGCCGAAATGTTTTTCGTGCGCTGCGATTTGGAATACGCTGTCGGCCGACGTGTAGCAAATGGGTTTTCCCGTTTTGATGTGTTCTTCGCCCAGTTCGTCGATAATGGCGGTGCCGGAAGCGGCTTTGTCGCCCAAAATGCCGGGCATGCCGGCTTCGTCGCAAATCTTTTTAATCAGTTCTTCGGGGAACGAAGGATATGCGGGCTTGAAATATCCCCATTCAAACTGTACGGGCGAACCCGCCATTTCCCAATGGCCGGACGAAGTGTCTTTACCCAGGCTGATTTCTTTCATAAATCCGTATTTGGAAGGTACCAGTATGGCGGGATTGTCCTGCTCCCCGGCGGTGACGGGCAGGCCAGTGGAGGCCTCGGCCGCTTTTAACAGCCCCAACGCGGTCATGTTGGGTACTTTGAGCCCCCCGCGCGCGGCGGCGATATGGCCCAGCGTATTGGCGCCCGCGTCTCCGAACCGGGCGGCGTCTTCGGCTCCGCCGATGCCGAAAGAATCCATCATCAAAATAACAACGCGTCCTTTTTTCGTCATAAAAACCTCCCCGCTCTTTCTTTTATTATACCCCAAAACGCTCCGGGCGTCTAATCCGTTTTTTGTGGGCTAAAATGCTGGCTAAAATGCTATTATTTTTATATCACTGGGGGGTGAAAGTATGAAAACTGCGTAT
>CALYRQ010000037.1 GCA_945483375.1 uncultured Elusimicrobia bacterium | reverse complement strand
AAAATGAACGGGATTCCGGCTAAAGTAACTGGGGCGGAACTCAAAAAGGGGGATAAAGCGCCTGATTTTACCTTGGTGGATAATGCGCTGAATCCCGTTAAAAAAAGCGATTTTGAAGGCAAAGTGCTGGTGATTTCCTGCGTGCCGTCATTAGATACGCCGGTGTGTGATGTGGAAACGCGCCGTTTTAACGTGGAAGCGGATAAACTGCCGGGGGATGTAGTGGTATTGACCGTCAGCCGCGATTTGCCTTTTGCACAGGCCCGTTGGTGTGCGGCCAGTGGCGTGAGTAAAGTGGTGACGGTTTCCGATTACCGTGACTTTGGTTTCGCGCGCGATTACGGTGTTCTGTTAGAAGATTTGGGGTTACTCACCCGCGCCGTATTTGTGGTGGATAAACAGGGAACCGTCCAATATGTACAATTTGTGCCGGAAGTAACGCACGAGCCGGATTATGCGGCTGTGCTGGCGGAAGTAAAAAAATTAATGTAAAGGAGAATTTGTGTTATGACGAAATTAAACGAAATTTATAAATGCGCCGTGTGCGGCAATATTGTGGAAGTGGTGCACGCGGGCGCGGGGGAACTGGTGTGCTGCGGACAGCCGATGAAACACATGGAAGCCGGAACTTCCGACGGCGCCGCCGAAAAACACGTACCGGTGATTGAAAAAATCGAAGGCGGCTATAAAGTAAAAGTAGGCAGTGTAGAACACCCGATGATTGAAACCCACTATATTGAATGGATTGAACTCGTGTGTGAAAAATGCGGCAAAGTACAGCGCAAGCATTTAAAACCGGGCGATAAACCGGAAGCGGTGTTTAAATCGGATTCCGATAAAGTAACCGCGCGCGAATACTGCAACCTGCACGGCTTGTGGAAAGCTGAAAACTAATTTGCCGGGCTCTGCTTAGTAGAGCGGAGCCCTTTTTTAATTTTAGGAGAACAATAATATGATGCAAGCTGTACAGATTTCGGAAAAAGTGTATTGGGTGGGCGCTATCGACTGGAACATCCGCGATTTTCATGGTTATTCCACCAAACGCGGTACGACGTATAACGCCTATTTAATCATGAGCGAAAAACCGACGTTAATCGACACCGTAAAAAAAGAATTTTACGACGAAATGATGGAACGTATCCAAAGCGTTATCGATCCGAAAAAAATTCAAATTATTATTTCCAACCATTCGGAAATGGACCACTCCGGCGCGCTCCCGCAGGCTGTAGAAGCCATCGAGCCCGAAGAAGTATACGTTTCCTCTATGGGGTTTAAAGACATTACCGCCCAGTTCCACCGGGATTTGAAATTAAAAACCGTCAAAACCGGCGACCGTATCGATGTGGGGGGAGATACCGTTTCTTTCGTGGAAGCGCGCATGCTCCACTGGCCGGACAGCATGTTCTCCTATCTGGAAAAAGAAAACGTTTTGTTTACCAACGACGTATTCGGCATGCACTACGCCACCGGCAAACTTTTTGACGATGAAAACGAAGAAAGACTGTGGCTGTATGAAGCGGAAAAATATTACGCCAACATCGTTTTGCCTTATTCGGATATTGTACTGCGCTTTTTGGCCCAGGTGCAAAAAATGGGGCTTTCTCCCAAAATGATTGCGCCGGATCACGGTTTTATTTGGCGCAAAGATCCTTCTAAAATTATCAATTTGTACGCCAAATGGGCGGCGCAGACCCCGAATAACAAAGCCGTCGTTGTGTATGACACGATGTGGGGCAGCACGGAAAAAATGGCCTGTTACATTACCGACGGTCTGCGCGCCGGCGGCACCGTCGTTAAACAGCTTTCCATGCACAGCAACCACCGCAGCGATGTGGTGACGGAACTGTTGGACGCATCAGCCTTAATCATCGGTTCGCCCGTCTTAAACAGCAACATTTTCCCGGCGATGGCCGATGTGCTGTGCTACTTAAAAGGCTTGCGTAAAAAAGGCCTTGTCGGCGCCGCTTTCGGTTCGTACGGCTGGAACGGTGCGCCGATTGACGAACTGACCAAAATGCTGGAAAGCATGAACGTACAGGTAGTGGCCCCGGCCATTAAATCGCTGTTCGTGCCCGACGAGAACATCAAAAAACAATGCCGCGATTTGGGGCTGCTTGTCAGTCAAAAAATCGCCGAAAAATTAAAATAACGCGGAGGGGTTATGTCTGTTGAAGAAATTAACCAGGGGCTGAACTATATTACCTACGGGCTTTATATTGTTACTACCGTCGACGGAGAAAAGAAAAACGGGCTGATTGTAAACACCGTTTTCCAGGTAACCGCCGAACCCGCCCGCATGGCTATTTCCGTCAACAAACAAAGCCTTACGCATGAAATGATTTTAAAAAGCCGTGTGTTTGCCGCCATGCCGCTGGAAGAATCCACGCCGCTGCCGTTTATCGGTACGTTTGGGTTTCGCACGGGGCGCACGTTTGATAAATTTGCCAAAGTTCCCTATAAAACGGGCTTTTTAGGCTGCCCGGTTGTAACAGAGCATACCCTTTCGTATATGGAAGTGGAAGTGCAGCAAATGGTGGATGTAGGCACGCATACATTGTTTATCGGCGAGGTTAAAGACGCCGGCGTCTTAAAGCCTAACGGCCAGGCTCTTACGTATGCGTATTATCATAATGTGATAAAAGGCAAAACGCCAAAAGGCGCAACACACGCATAAAGATTAAAAAAAGTTAGGGAGGTAATTAGTATGGTAAAGTATATTTGTGAAGTTTGTGGTTACACGTATGATCCCGCCTTGGGTGACCCGGAAAACGGAATCCCGGCCGGAACCAAGTGGGAAGATGTAAAAGAAGACTGGGTTTGCCCGGTTTGCGGGGTAGGAAAGGACCAGTTTAAGCCTGAAAACTAAAATTTGGGCTGGTTTTGAAAAAAATGCTTAAAATTTAAGTATTTTTTTAGATATCAAAAACGGGTCTTCCCAAACGGGAGGGCCCGTTGGTTTTCTGATACACGGAAAGCTAAACTTGCTATAATAACAATATGAAAATTTTATATGTTATCACTTCTACCCAAATGGGCGGCGCGGAAAAAGCGTTGGCCGCATTGGTGGTGCAAACGGTACAAGAAAATCAAGTGAAAGTGGTGAGTTTGAAACCGTTGGGACCGGTAGCGCTGGAATTGAAAAAGTCCGGCGCGGAAGTGGTATCGCTAAACATGAAAGGGATTATCCCCTTTGGAATCGTAAAAAAATTACAGGCAGAAATACTTTCTTTTCAGCCGGATATTGTACATTCAATGTTATTTAGAGGAATCGAACTCACCCGTTTAGCCTGTGCGGGTAAAGGTTTGAAACTGATTTCTACCCTGCATTTTGACCTTTCCAAAAAGAATTTTATTTTTCGTTTTATTGATAAATTATTAAAAGATTTGGATACGTTAACGGTGGCCGAATCGTTTTCTACCGCGCGCTATTTAGTGGAAACCCAGCATTACCGAAAGGATAAGGTTTTTCTGCTCCCGAATGGGGCGGATAAAACCGTATTTTTTAGGGATGACGCTTTACGTAATAAGATGCGTAAACAATTTGGTTTTACTGCGGACAATACCGTATTTATCAGCGTGGCCCGCCTGGCCCCGGTGAAAGACCCTGTCACTTTATTACAGGCCTTTCGGAATGTGTGGCGCGGTAATTCTGCCGCCCGTTTGGTATATGTAGGGGAGGGGGGAGAACGCCCTAAACTGGAAAATTTCATCCGCCAAAGCGGTATGGAAGAAGCTGTATTGTTGGCGGGCGAACAACGTGATATTAATGCCTGGCTGAATATGGCGGACGTGTTTGTGTTAACCTCGGTAGAGGAATCCCTGCCAATAGCACTTTTAGAAGCGTTACGTGTAGGGCTCCCGTGTGTGGTAACCAATGTAGGGGATATGTCTTTATGGGTCGAACACGGGAAGAACGGTTTTGTGTGTAAACCTGGAGATATATTATTACTAAGTTGCTTTTTGACTGAGTTATTATCCCGGGAAAAAAGGGAAGAATTACAGCGGGGAGGAGTGAATATTTCCCAGCGGATTGGGGATACTTCTCCACAATATCAACACCTTTATCAACAAATTTATTTAAACAGTTTTCACGTGAAAACAAATTGTGATACTAAAAAATAGTTTTCACGTGAAAACATATGTGAGGAATCTCTATGGAACAACGTCTGTTCTTGGTTGCATGTATTATGTATGCTTTTTCGCTGGCTACCCACTGGCTTAAAAAGAAAGGAAAATTAACGTCTTCTATATTGTTTGCCGGTTGGCATGCTGTTTATTTATTGTTTATTTTAAGCTGTGCGTTCTATATGCTCCTATTTATTATGGGTGGGGGAACGGGGGAAAATATCAGCCTGTTTAAGGTAATTTTGTGTTCTGTGGCGGTAGTGTTAGCGGCCGGATATGGATATATTTCGGTATTAAAAGCTCAGCCGGAACAGAAAGAAGCAGTAATGAAGAAAGATTTGGAATGGTGTAATACGGTATATTTTGCCGGGTTTGTGGCTTCGTTTGTAATGTTCTTTTTTATCCAGGCATTTAAAATTCCTTCCGAATCGATGCAAAATACCCTGCTGGTAGGGGATAATTTATTTGTAAATAAAGCCGCATATGGGTTTCGTATCCCTTTAACCAATATCCGTTTTGGAGAATTTAGCCAAATCAAACCGGGGGATATTATTGTATTTCGCTTCCCGGCTAAAGACCGTAAACAAATTAACTGTGGAGACAGTCAGTATGGGCGCGATTTTGTAAAACGCGTGATTGCTATGCCGGGGGATACGGTAGAAGTAAAAGAAGGCCAGTTGTTTGTAAACGGAAACAAAGTTCCTTTGCAAGGATATGAGCGGTATGAAAATATCGCCCGGGTACCGTACCGGCCGGAAGAGGATTTGGAGATGTATCAGCGGGTGTGGGAAAACCACGAACTGGATAATTATTACGGTGTGTATTTGCGGGATAATTTTGGTCCCGTTAAAGTGCCGGAAAATCATTATTTTGGGATGGGAGATAACCGGGATAATTCGTGCGACTCCCGTTTTTGGGGGCCTATTCCGCGAGAAAATATTAAAGGAAAAGCCTGGTTTATTCACTGGCCGTTTAGCCGCATGCGCATTATTAAATAGTTTTCACGTGAAAACAAACAATCCCAAACGGTCCGTTTATAGATAAACGGACCGCTTGCTTTTTATATACAATTAATGTTTAATATACGTATATTCTATTTGGAGGCCTTATGGGAGAAATAGTTGTCGTCGCCAACCAAAAAGGCGGAGTGGGTAAGACCACCACTTCTATTAATTTGTCTTATGCACTTGCATGCTTGGACCAAGATGTTCTTTTGGTGGATTTTGACCCGCAGGGTAACGCCGGTTCCGGTTTGGGCGTCAATGTGGCGGACGGAGAAAAATCCGTCTACCATTTGCTGACCAAAACCGCTCCGTTTGAGCAAGTGATTCGCCAAACTTCCTGCGAAATGCTGGACGTTCTTCCCGCCTGCAAAAACCTGGCCGGGGCGGAAGTGGAACTGGTAAACGTTCGCGGGCGCGAAAACATGCTTAAAGATGCACTGGCTCCGCTGCGTGATATGTACGATTATATTATTATTGACTGTCCTCCCTCTTTAGGTCTTTTAACGCTCAACGCCATGATGGCGGCTGACAGCGTGATTACTCCCGTTCAGTGCGAATACTACGCTATGGAAGGCCTGGCCCATTTTATGAGTACGGTAGCTAAAATTAAACAGTTCCTGCACCCTAAACTTAAAATGGACGGCGGCGTGCTTACCATGTACGATGCCCGTATGAATCTTTCCAAACAGGTATTTGCGGAGGTTAGCCGCTATTTTGGGGAGCAAGTGTATAAAACCCCGATTCCGCGCAACATTCGTTTGGCGGAAGCTCCCAGTTTTGGCCAAGCTATTTTTGATTACGACCCCGCCTGTCGCGGCGCCAACGCATATATTCAGTTGGCCGTAGAATTCTTAACCCGCAGAGGCGCAAATGCGGAAATGTATAAAGATTTTAAAATGACGGGAGAAATGCCCGTAAATTACGATTTTGGAGGCTGAGATGTCCAGACAGGCTTTAGGAAAGGGCTTAGACGCTCTTATTAAACAAACCCAGGAAGTGGTGCAGATGACCACGGCAGAGGCCGCACAGGCGGTGGAGCCTACCGGCGCCAGCGTAACGCGTATTGCGGTGGATAAAATTGTTCCCAACCGTTTTCAGCCGCGCCGCGTGTTTGACGAAGCAAAACTGCAGGAACTTTCCCAATCTATTAAAGAACACGGCCTTACCCAGCCGATTGTGGTGGTGTATGACGCCGGACTTGATAAATACGAAATTGTAGTGGGGGAACGCCGCTTCCGCGCCACGCAACTGGCGGGGCTGACGGAAATTGACGCCATCGTTCATAAACATTTGGGCGATAAAGAAATGTGCGCGCTCGCGTTAATTGAAAACATCCAGCGCGAAGATTTAAACCCCATCGAAACGGCCCTCGGCTATCGCAATTTGATGAGCAAATTCTATATTACGCAGACGGACCTGGCTTCTTATTGCGGCAAATCGAAAGCGGCCATTTCCAACGCGCTTCGCTTACTGGATTTGGAGCCGGAAATCCAACAGGCCCTGCAGGACGGCCTCATCAGCGAAGGCCACGGCCGCGCGCTGTTAATGGTAACGGATGCCGCCAAGCGGGACATGCTGTTTAAAAAGATGTACGGCAGCAAAATGTCTGTCCGCCAGGCCGAAGACGCGGCGCGTGCGCTTATGTTCCCCGTTAAAAAAGCGGAAAAAGGTGACCGTCCGGCGGAGGTTGTTTCGTTTGAAAACGATTTGCAAACCGCTTTAGGCACCAAAGTGGAAGTAAAATACGGCAAGAATATGAAAAAAGGCACGTTGGTGATTCATTATCATTCGCTTGACGAGTTGGATAACATCGCCGGACGCCTGAAAAATAAGATGTTATAAGGAAACAGATTATTCATACCCGTCGGTTTACGCACAAGGGACGAAAAGATTTTTTTCGTCCCTTGTGTCTTTTAAGGATAAACAATTTTCTATAATGTTATTCTGCTCTGCACTGTATTTGTTTTTTTGTCATCATCCAGAACTGACGCTTTTTCCGCTTGGCGTCACTCCGGTCCTGCGGCCGGCGGATAATATAGGGTCCAGTTATAGGAGTTCAGTATCCGGAATAGGTCAGGTTTTCAGCGGCCTGCAGGGTGCGGCCTGCAAGGTGCGGCCCTCAGGGGTTCAGTATCCGGTTGTTTCCGTCAATTTCCGAAGTTGTTATTTTAAATAAAAATACTTAAAAAATAAGGATAATTTTATGAAAGAAAAATTTTGTCAAAGCTGTGGTATGCCTCTTAGCCAAGG
>CALYRQ010000036.1 GCA_945483375.1 uncultured Elusimicrobia bacterium | reverse complement strand
CTCTCTAAATACTACTCTAAAACCGGTATGGATAAAAATTCAGGTCGCACCCCGTCGGATTGCCGCTCCGCAACCTAACAAAAAAGGCACTCCACAAAGAGTGCCTTTTGAAATGGTGGACCGGACAGGACTTGAACCTGTGACCTCCTGCGTGTAAAGCAGGCGCTCTACCAACTAAGCTACCGATCCTAAATCTATATACATTTTAATAAATAACTGTTGTCTGCGTCAACAGAAACTGTCTTGCGTCGCTGAAATATTGGGGCGGCAAGTCTGCTAAAAATGCGCGCGTTTGCCGGTTGTCGTTTTGTCAGAGGTTGCGGCCTGCGTAACTTCCAGCAACAGCGCGGCCATAGTTTGTAACAGCGGGGCGCCCAGCGGGTCTTTCTGCATCCCGTCTGCCGGAGCCTGTCCAAAACAAATGTCGCCGTTGACAAGCAACGTAATACGCACTTGTTCCGCCGCGGGGGGCGGCAAACGCTGCTCTCCCCACGGGCCGATAGTTTGGGCCAGCTGTTGCGCTTGTTCCAATAGTTGTTTTGTTAAGGCGGGAATGTTTGTGTTTGGCAACGGTTCCGTAATGACAGCCATTTTGCCGGTATAATTAATATAGCGTATATTCCCGTCGGAATATACGGCCAGCGTATCCAATCCATTACCCTTCTGGTTGTATTCCACAATTACCCCAAATACTTCGCGCGTTGGTGCGGAAAACCCCGTTTCTTTTAAACGGCGGTGTGCCAAAATGCGGATTCGTGATTCTTGCCCGGAGTCATTTGCCAAAGCCAACAATACTTCCTGCGAAGGCTTTTGTTCAAATAGCACAGGAAAATATTTTTTCATTTTTGCATATTTATTCAAATCATCACAAAAGAGCAGTTCATAAATTTGGCGGGGCGCTTCGTTGTATACCTGGGTGGCGGGCACAGTATCCAAGGGGGTATTTTTTCGATGAAAATAAACTCTAGCCAGTCCCATAATTATGGCGCTGACGATAACACAGTATAAGAATTTCATTATTTATTCCTCCACTTTCGGCGTGGTGCGGGCCCACTCGTCGGCTTCGGGGCCCCATTTATCTTTTACCGCCTGCGGAATTTTAAACAAAATGCTTGTGCATTTGGCTGATACCGTTCCGTCCGGCAGGATGATTTCACCTTCCACCTGTGCGCGGGAACCGCCGTCTTTTAACACGCGGCCGATGGCTTTTAAAGGCGTGTTGGTGGGGGTATTTTTTTTGTACACCACTTCCATTTTAAGCGTCACCATCAAGCGTTCAAAATCGTTGTTCAGCAGCACGGCGCGGCCGGAGGTTTCATCCAAAATCGTCGCTAAAATTCCGCCGTGAACCGTGCCGGGGTAGGAGCAGTAATTGTCGTCCAGCGTAAAGGTGGTTTCTACGCATTTTTCGTCGTAATTGTTAAACCATTCCAGTTTTAGGCCAAACGGATTATGGCGTCCGCAGGCAAAGCATTGTAAAGATGTAGGCTGACGTAATTTTTTCATAAAAACCTCCTAACCCTATTATACTTTTTTGCTACACTAAAATTATGAAGAATATGGAAACCGAATTTAAGTGGGATGCCAACACTCCCCGCGCATTTGCGCGGATGCTTGGGGCGGCGGAGCGGGTTGCCGCGCGTGTGGCGGCGCTTGAAAAATTGCACCTTCGGGACGTTTATTTGGAGCACGCAGACCTATCTTTTGAAGCGCGAAAAATCGCTTTTCGGGTGCGTAATGCGGACGGCGCGTTTGAAGCCACATTTAAAACCCGCACGGAAATTATTAACGGAAAAGCCGTCCGGCGCGAGGAAACACTCCCGCTTTCCGGCGTAACAAATTTAACGCAAGCGCTCGCCTTTTTAAATCATAAAAAAATATGGAAAGGGATAGATGTGGCCGGTTTGTCGCCGCGGTTTGAAATCCGCAACCGCCGTCAAACGCGTGCCGTGTTTTTTGACGGAGCGGAATTTGAACTGGCCTTTGATTCGTGTGAAATTTTGGTATGCGGCCGCACGCTTAAAATGAAAGAAATTGAGCTTGAGTTAAAACGCGGCGCGGCGGAAAAATTAGACGCGCTGAGTGTTCTTTTGTCGCGCGAAAGCGGGTTGGAAGCCATGCGTTTTTCCAAGGTAAAAACGGCATGCGCGCTTCTTGAACTGTGGGGGGAAAAATGACGCCGGCGCTTTGTCTTATTTTTAGTTTAATTTTTCCGGGGGCGGGGCAGATTTACGTCGGGGATTATGCGGCGGGCGTTATCATCGGGCTTTTGTTTGCGCTGGGCAAAAGCGCGCTGCTGCCGCTTTCTTTCCGCGTGCTTAACGTGAATGATTTGCGGCGCGCGCTTATGTTTTTTTATGTGTGTAATTGCGGTTACATTGCGCTGATTTGCGGTGTGGCGGCGGGTGCGTTGTGGCGCGGATTTTATGCGACGGAAACGCATTTTTTGTACGCGTTTTTGTTTGCGGTTGCGGGAATTGCCGCGTATAAAAATACGTTTAACAAATTTATTTTTACGGCTTTGTGCGGACGCGAAGGCGTGTGGGAAGCGTTTGCGAAAACGCGAAAATCTCCGACGGAGAAAAAATAAAAAGTCAAGTTTCCGACGGTGGCAAAACGGGCTTGATTTTTTTAAAAAAATTATTTTAAGACGAGAAAAAGTTGCATTTTGATATAATTTGTGCTATTATTTTTATGAGGTTAAAACTAATTGTCTCAGGAGAAATAAAATGGCTGTTAAAAAAACCGTGAAAAAAGCCGCCGCCAAAAAACCGGCCGCTAAAAAAGTAACCGTGAAAAAAGCCGCCGTTAAACCGGCTAAAAAAGCGTGTGCCAAAAAATCCTGCTGCGCCAAAAAAGCGACTGTGAAAAAAACCGCTGTAAAAGCCGCCGCCGTAAAAACGGCTAAAAAAGCTCCGGCCAAAAAAGCCTGCGCCAAAAAAGCGTGTGCCAAAAAGGCTTGTGCTAAAAAACCGGCCGCCAAAAAAGTGACCGTGAAAAAAGCCGCTGTGAAAAAAGTGGCCGCTAAAAAAACTGCAAAGAAAAAATAATTTAGTTTAAAACAAAACTACCGCCGGGCAGCAAACCGGCGGTATTTTTTTGTTTTTTTGCGGTGCAAAAAGTCATGCATGTACTGGCGACATGTCTTAAATAGTGTGGCTTAAACTAATCAGAAGAGCGCGGACAAGAGGAGAGCCCCGTCTCTGGCCTTGACTCGTTTTTTTTTTTTGATAACATAGGAATAATTCCAAATAATGAGAGGAATAACCTATGTATAAAAATACGGGTTTTACGTTAATCGAATTATTGGTTGTTGTATTAATTATTGGGATATTAGCGTCGGTAGCGTTGCCGCAGTACCAGGCGGCGGTGGCTAAAAGCCGTTTGTCCGCTCTTATTCCCAATGTGCGCGCGTTAAAAGACGGTTTGGAAATGTATTATCTGGCTAACGGCTCATACCCGCCGGACCCAGGCACTTTCGAGTTTGATGTCGATATTGCCCGCGGTTGTACAAATTCGAATACCACCGATTGGATTATTTGCCCAAATAATATTTTCTATGACCGTTTGGATAACGGCGCGCCTAACGCTTCGGGAATTAATCAAAACGTAAAACTGGCTTACCTTTTGTGGCTGGACCAATCCGCACATCCCGGGGAGGCGCGCTGTATTGCGTCGGCTTCGGATAATACGGCCAACCGGGTTTGCAAGAGTATGGGCGGGACGGAAGTGTCGGGCGAGAGTTATGGGGCGGTTTCCGCACGTTTGGGAACAATTAAAGTTTATAAATTATAAAAACAATCCGATAAAATAAAACGCCCCGGTTTATGGCTGGGGCGTTTTTGCGTATAAGCGCGGAAACTATTTGATATTGTAGAATTTGGCGATTTCGGCCCAAGCCTCTTCGGCGGTTTCCACAATCGTGCAGGCTTCGGCTTCTTCGGGCGAAATCACACCGTAGGAAGCAAGCGCCTGGATGTTTACCACATCATTCCAAAATTGTTTGCCTACGAGTACAATCGGCAATTCCTGTTTTTTGCCCGTTTTGACAAGCGTCAACACCTCAAACAGTTCGTCGAACGTGCCGAACCCGCCCGGGAACACCACAAACGCTTTGGAGCGCATAACGAGGTGTAATTTGCGGATGGCGAAGTAGTGGAACAAAAAAGCCAGGTTTTCGGTGATATACGGGTTGGGTTTTTGTTCGTGCGGCAGGGTAATGTTAAAGCCGATGCTCTTGCCGCCTTTTTCAAACGCGCCGCGGTTGGCCGCTTCCATAAGGCCGGGGCCTCCGCCGGTTACTACGGCAAAACGGTCGCCTGCTTTTTCCACGACGAGATTCGCAAATTTACGGCCTTCGTCGTAGTATTTGGAGAGTTTCAAAAGTCCTTCGGCTTCATACAAACGGTTTTGCAAATTTTTGTCGGACGGGTTGGCTTCCAGCGCTTTTTTTGCTTCGGCTACGCGTTTTTCGGCTTGCGGTGTTTCCTTTACGCGCGCACTGCCGAAACAGACGATGGTTTCTTCAATGCCGTGATGCTTTAAATAAAGTTCTGGCTTTAAAGTTTCCAACTCCATGCGTACGGGGCGCATGATGTCTTTTTTCAAAAGCTGGATATCCTCATATGCTTTTAGGTAAGATTGTGCATGGGTGATTTTTTCTTGTTCTTGGTTCATAAGCCCTCACTTTTTAAGCCATTTTGAAATGTGTTTCTCGATTTGTTCCGCGCTTACGCCGGTGCGGTCGTACAGCTGGGCCGCTTTGGCGTGTTCCACAAATTCGTCGGCAATTCCTAAGCGCAGTAAATTGTAGTTGGCGTGTTTGTCCGAAAGGTATTCCGCGACCGCAGAACCGAAACCGCCGGCGAGCATGTTGTCTTCCACCGTTACCAGGTTGGGGGAATGTTTTAACGCTTCACCGATGATTTTTACGTCCAGCGGTTTTATAAAACGCATGTTGATTACGCCGCAGTGAATACCCTTTTCGGCCAGTTTTTCAGCCGCCTGCAAAGCCGGGTGAACCCGGTTGCCGATGGCCAAAATCGTAGCGTCTTTTCCTTTTTTAAGCCATACGCCTTTGCCAATTTCCAAGGTTTTCGGTTCAGCGTCTATGGTTACGCCAAACCCCGCCCCGCGCGGATAGCGCAGTACAAACGGGGTATTTGCGTCAAACGCGGTTTTGAGCATATGCTGCATTTCGTTTTCGTCCGCCGGGGCGGCAAGGGTTAAATTCGGCACGCTTCTTAAAAAGCTGATGTCAAACACGCCGTGGTGGGTGGGGCCGTCTTCGCCCACAACGCCCGCGCGGTCCAGCGCGAATACGACGGGCAGATTTTGCAAAGCCACGTCATGCAAGATTTGGTCGTAGCACCGCTGTGCGAAAGTGGAATACAACGCCACAATGGGTTTTACGCCGTTTGCGGCCATGCCGGCGGCAAACGTGGCGGCGTGTTCTTCGGCGATGCCTACGTCGAAATAGCGGGAAGGAAATTTGTCGCGAAATGCGTCGAGTCCCGTGCCTTCCGGCATAGCGGCCGTAATGGCGGTAATGCGTTCGTCTTTTTCCGCCAGTTTTACAAGTGCGTCCGAAAACGCTTTGGTAAACGTAACGGCGTTGGATTTGCCTAAAGAATCCCCGGTTTCCACGTCAAAAATGCCGATTCCGTGGAATTTGGTGGGTTTTTCTTCGGCGGGTTTATAGCCTTTTCCTTTTTTTGTCACCACGTGGAGCATGACGGGACCTTTAACGTCTTTTACGCTTTCGAGCACTTCAATCATTTCGTTGATATCGTTGCCGTTGACGGGGCCGAAATAGCGGAAGCCCATTTCTTCAAACAGCGTACCCGGAAACAGAATGGAGCGCGCGCGTTTGGCGAGTTTTGCGGCGTTGTTGCCCAGTTCGTCGAAACGTTTTAAAAAGTTGGTGGCTTTTTCTTCGGCGAGTTGGACATATTTTGCCGTCAGCAGTTTGGTAAGCGCTTTGCCGAGTGCGCCGACGCGTTGGGAGATAAACATCTGGTTATCGTTTAAAATAACCAAAAGGTCCGAACGCAAGAGCCCGGCGTTCTGCATGGCTTCATAGGCCATGCCGCCCGTTAAACACCCGTCGCCTACGACGGCGATGACCTTGGAGTTTTCTTTCTTCTGGTCGCGCGCCACGGCCATGCCCAAAGCGGCCGAAATGGCCGTAGAAGCGTGTCCGACGCCAAAGGTGTCGTATTCGCTTTCGTGGCGTTTGGGAAAACCACTCAGCCCGTCCTTGGTGCGGATGGTGGCGAATTTGGCCTGGCGGCCCGTTAACAGTTTATGGGCGTAAGCCTGGTGTCCCGTATCGTACACAATTTTATCTTCCGGCGTGTTGAATACATAGTGCAGCGCGGTAATAATTTCCACCGCACCCAGGCTCGAGCCCAGGTGCCCGCCGTTCTTGCTGGCGGTTTCGATAATGGTCTGGCGGAGTTCCTCGCACAGGGTGGGAAGGTGCTCCTTTTTAATAAGCCGCAAATCTTTGGGGCTTTGGATACTGGGAAGAACTTTCATAAAATCTCCCGTTTGATAAGTTTAGTAGGTTCTCGTTTTAAAGAATTCGGCCATTTCGTAAAGCGGCCATAAATTTTGTTTTTTGACGTTTTTCAAAGCATTGAGCGCTTTTTGCGCGTTGGCAATGAGCAGCTGCGCGTGTTTGCGGCTGCCTTCCAGGCCGTAGAGGCTGACGAAGGTGAGTTTGCCGTTTTCTTTGTCGCTGTTGGATTTACCGAGCTGTTTGGCCGAAGCGGTAACGTCCAAAATGTCGTCGACGATTTGGAACACCAGGCCGATGCAGTTGGCGTATTTTTTGATGTTGGCGAGGTCGCTCCCTTTGGCTCCGGCCAACAGGGCGCCCGTTTCCACGCTGCCGCGGATGAGCGCGCCCGTTTTATTGGCGTGGATGTAATTTAAAATGGTTTCGGGCGTGGTTTCTTTGACGGTGGAGGGGAGCATAAAATAGTGCAGGCTCTTGTCCGCAAGCGGTTTAGATTGTTTGCGGATTTTGTCCGCGCGGAAGCTGTGCGCGTCCTGCGTGCCCATACCTTCGGCGTAAACGTCGGCTGTTTGGCCGCCCACCATGCCGGAAGCTCCGGCGCAGTTGGCAAAGTTCATTAAAGCGTTTAAGGTGTTTTCCGCGCCGACGGCTTTTACTTTGCCGTTTTGCGCAAACACTTCAAACACATAGGTTAAGAGCGCGTCTCCCGCCAAAAGCGACAAATCCTCGCCGAACACTTTATGGTTGGTGGGTTTTCCGCGGCGCAGGGAGTCGTTGTCCATAGAGGGCAAATCGTCGTGGATTAAAGAATAGGTGTGGAGCATTTCCACCGCACAGGCGGCGGGCATAACGTCGGCCGCTTTTTTGCCGAAGGCTTCGGCGGTAGCCATAAGTAAAACGGGGCGCACGCGTTTGCCGCCGGCTTGGAG
>CALYRQ010000035.1 GCA_945483375.1 uncultured Elusimicrobia bacterium | reverse complement strand
GTATCGAAATCCGCCGCTTGGCCGGTTGGCAAGATTTTGATATAATATTTATATAATTTGTTTTTGAACAAGTTAGATTCTTTTTTAGGCAAGAGTTAAACAAAATGGTAGCCAAAAAAAATCTTTGTATTCTTATTCTCGCGGCCGGTAAAGGCACGCGGATGAAATCTCCCCTTCCCAAACCGTTGCACATCGTTTGCGGAATCCCGATAATCGCCCATATTTTAAAAGCCGCGCAGGCGCTGAGTCCCGCCGCAATAGGTCTTGTTGTCGGCCACGGCGCGGATACGGTAATTGAAACGGTTAAATCCAATTTATCCGCTTGGGGGATCTCTGCACCCGTTGTTTTTGTACACCAAACCGATTTATCCGGCTCCGCTTCGGCCGTAAAAGCCGCTTTGCCTTTAATTGAAAAATTTGAAACCGTTATGGTTTTAAACGGCGATACGCCTCTTTTGCATACCAAAACGTTGGATCAAATGTTTGACGTACACGAAGCCAACAAATGCGGGGCGGTGGTATTAGGCGTTACGGTGCCGGATCCTTCGGGGTACGGACGCATCGTGCGCGCCGAAGACGGCAGTTTTGAAAATATTACCGAGGACGCCGATGCCGACGAGGAAACGAAAAAAATTGCCGAAATCAACAGCGGCATGTACGTTTTTAATTCCAAACTCTTGCAAAACGCCCTTACCCAGCTTACGCCGCAAGGCCCCAAGCGCGAATTTTATTTGACCGATACGCTTGCGCTCATCAAACAGATGAATGCACCCGTGCTCGTTTTCGGTAGCGAAGATTACGAACAGGCCCTGGGCGTTAACAGCAAAGCCCAACTGGCCGAAGCAGAACAAATTTTGCGCGACCGCGTTGCCCTCCGTCTGATGGACGAAGGCGTTACGCTCGTCCGCCCCAAAGAAGTGTTTATCGACCCGGAAGTTAAAATCGGCGTGGATACTTTTATTTGCCCCGGCTGTTACATCAGCGGCAAAACGGTCATCGGCAAGAACTGCTATATCGAAGGAAACTGCTATATTAAGGATTCCGTCATCGGCGATAACGTAACCCTCAAAATGGGTACCTATATTGAAGAATCCGAAGTGGAAGAAACCTGCCAGTTGGGGCCGTATGCGCATTTGCGTCCTAAATCGGTACTCAAAAAAGGTGCGAAAGTGGGCAATTTTTCCGAAATTAAAAAATCCGTCATTGGGGAAGGTTCCAAAGTAAACCACCTGAGCTACATCGGCGATACCGTTATGGGAGCCGGGGTAAACGTAGGGGCGGGGGCCATCACCTGCAATTACGACGGTAAAAATAAACACCAAACGGTGTTGGAAGACCATGTGTTTGTGGGGTCTAACGTCAATTTTGTGGCGCCGGTAACGGTGCGCGAATATGCAAAAATCGGCGCGGGGTCTACAATTACCAAAGAGGTTCCGGCGGAATCTCTGGCGATTGCCCGTACGCGTCAGGTTGTTTTGGAAAACAAAGGTGTGAAAAAACATGACTAAAAGCGTAAACGGTGATTTGAGGATTTTCTCCGGCAATTCCAACATTGCTTTGGCGCAGAAAATTTGCGAACACTTGAATATGGACATGGGCAAACTGCGCGTGGAACGGTTTGCCGACGGAGAAATCGACGTGCAAATCCTGGAAAGCGTACGCGCACACGATTGCTACATCATCCAGCCCACCTGTCCGCCCGTCAACGAAAATTTGATGGAACTCTTAATTATGATTGACGCGTTCAAGCGCGCCAGCGCGGGCAGAATTACTGCGGTAATCCCCTACTTCGGTTACGCCCGTGCGGACCGCAAAGCGTCCCCCCGCGTGCCGATTACCGCCAAACTGGCCAGCAACCTGATTACCAAAGCGGGTGCGGACCGCATTATGACGGTGGACCTGCACGCCGGCCAAATCCAGGGTTTTTTTGATATTCCCGTAGACCACCTGCGCGCGCGCAAAGTGTTTCTGGATTATTTTAAAGATTTCGACCGCAACGACCTTGTGGTTATTTCGCCGGACGTGGGCGGCGTGGAACGCGCCCGCAAATTCGCCGCGCGTATGGATGCGGGGCTGGTTATCATTGATAAACGCCGCCCCAAAGCCAACGAAGCGGTGGTGTACAACGTCATCGGCGACGTAAAAGACAAAGTGGCTATTATCTTTGACGATATTGTGGATACGGCCGGTACGCTTACCACCGTGGCGCAAAAAATCAAAGAACGCGGCGCGCGCGAAATTTACGCGGCGTGCACGCACGGCCTGCTGTCGCGCAACGCGATGGACAAAATCAACAAGTCCGATATCAAAAAGTTAATCATTTCCGATTCTCTGCCGATTCGCGACTTGGGCCCGAAAGTGGACGTGCTGTCCGTTTCGTATCTGCTGGCGGACGCCATTAAACGCAACCACGACGGCCGCTCCATCAGCGACATGTTTAATTAAAAATTTTCGAACGAAAATATTTGGAGGAATACAATGGAAAAAGTAAGCATCTCTGCCGTTACCCGCGAAGGGATCGGCGTAAAAGGAACCCTCTCCCAAATCAGAGCGGAGAAGAAAGTTCCGGCCGTGGTGTACGGCGGCCATAAAGAACCCGTCAGCGTTACCGTGAGCGTAAAAGATTTGGAAAAAATCGTCAAAGCCGGTAAAAACACCATCGTGGAAATCGCTTTGAACGGTGAAAACGAACTCGCCCTGGTCAAAGAAATTCAGTACCACGCCGTAACCGACAACCCGATCCATGCCGACTTTCAGCGTGTCAGCATGAAAGACAAAATGGACGTCGTCGTTCCGCTTAAACTCGAAGGCACCCCCGCCGACGTTACCAACTACGGCGCCATCGTGGAACACATCTTGCGCGAACTCGAAGTGCGCGCTTTGGTCAGCGCCATTCCGCACGAAATCGTGTTGGATATCACCCCGATGACCATCAACAAAGGTATCTTGGCCGGCGACGTGAAACTGCCCGAAGGCGTGGAACTCGTAACCGACAAAGAAGCCCCCGTCGTGCACTTGATGGTTCCGAAAGAAGAAGAAGAAGCTCCCGCCGCCGCGCCGGCCGCCGATGCCGCCGCTCAGCCGGAAAGCTCTTCCACGAAAGGCAAAAAAGACGAAGAAGGCAATTTGGCCAAAAAATAACCTATGCAATATCTCTTGGCCGGGCTGGGCAACCCTGGAACCCAATATGCGCGTACGCGTCACAACGCCGGATTTATGGTGTTGGACGAGGCCGCGCGCAAATGGGGAGCTTCCTGGAACGCCTGGCAGAAGCTGGGAGAATATGCCAAGGTTACTTTGGGCGGGTGCGAAGTTTTCCTGCTCAAGCCGTCTACTTATATGAACGAATCGGGTCGGGCTGTATCCAGCCTGGCCCGGTTCTATAAAGTCGCGCCGCAAAACTGTTTGATTTGTTTTGACGAAGTGGCTTTGGAGGTCGGCAAACTGCGTATTCGCAAAAACGGGTCCGCCGGCGGTCAAAAAGGCATGAAAAGCGTGATTGAACAGCTGGGCACGCAAGATATCCCGCGCCTGCGCGTAGGGGTGGGGCCGAAGCCGGACAAGTTTGATTTAGCAAATTTTGTTTTATCCAATTTTCCCAAATCCCAGGAAACCGCTTTAGAGGACGCGCTTTCCCGCGCGGTGGAAGCGGTGGAAACGTTTTTTTCCGAAGGCTTGGAAAAAGCGATGAATAAGTTTAATTAACCGTTTTTTATTTTATTAAAAGCTCCGGCAGAGATGCCGGGGCTTTTTTGTTGCCGTCAGACAGAACTCCGGCAAGGGGGGTGCCCCGTTTTTTTTTTTTGACAAACTGGGGGCAGTCTGTAGTGGTTGGAGGCCCGCAGGGTTACGGAATTTTTCTTTTAAAAAAGGGAGATGCTGAGCAGAAACTTCTCAGTATGACGTTTTTTGTGGGAAAAAGCATTATGAAAGGTTTTACGCTGATAGAATTGTTGGTTGTTGTGCTTATCATCGGTATCTTGGCGGCTGTGGCGCTGCCGCAATATCAAGTAGCGGTGAACAAAAGCCGTTTGATGAACGGGGTAGCGTTGGCCCGGCCTTATTTGGAAGCAGAGGAAGTATATAAAATCGCGAACGGGGCGTATACGCACCGCATGGCGGAACTGGATTTGGGGTGTCCGTTTTCATCTTATCGGGAGGAGGACGGAACGGGTATTTCGCTTTGTTTGGACGGGGTCGGACATACCCTTATGCTGTCCAAATCGTATCTGAAATATAGTTTTGTAAAAAACTATCAGTCGATTGTCGGTTTTGACTGGAATTATTCCACCCTCATTCTTTCTTGTTTTTCGGCTGTGGAGGCGGGCAAAAAAGCGTGCAAAAGTTTGGGCGGTGTGGAAAACGGACACGGTTATTTTGAAATCCGGATGTAAAAAAGCCCCGGATTTGTCCGGGGCTTTTGCTTTTTAGATTAGTGTAATTCCGGGTACAGCGGGAATTTTTCCAAAAACGCTTTTACGCGCGCGGCTTCTTCCCGCAAGTAAGTTTCGTCCTCATGGTGAGAGATGGCTTCGTCGATAAACGCGGCCACTTGCGCCATATCTTCTTCTTTCATTCCGCGCGTGGTGACGGCGGGCGTTCCCAACCGCAGCCCGCTTGTGACAAACGGTTTTTCCGGATCAAACGGAATGGTGTTTTTGTTGGCGGTAATGCCCGCTTTGTCGAGCGCGGCTTCGGCCGCTTTGCCCGTTAAGCCTTTGGAACGCAAATCAATGCACATCACGTGGCAGTCCGTGCCGCCGGCTACCAGGCGGTAGCCGCGCGCCATCAGCTGTTTGGCGAGTTCGGCCGCGTTTACTTTTACTTGGTGCTGGTACGTTTTAAATTCGGGTTTTAACGCTTCGCCGAAGCAAACGGCTTTGGCGGCGATGACGTGCATCAGCGGTCCGCCCTGCACGCCGGGGAATACGGCGGAATTAATTTGTTTGGCCAAAGATTCTTTGCACAGAATCAGCCCGCCGCGCGGCCCGCGGAGGGTTTTGTGCGTGGTAGTGGTGACCACGTCGGCATACGGAACGGGGTTCGGGTATTCGCCCGCGGCAATCAGGCCCGCGTAGTGCGCCACGTCGCACGCCAGGTACGCGCCGCACGAATCGGCAATTTCTCTTAAGCGTTTCCAGTCGAACACGCGCGAATAGTTGGAAGCACCCGCCATAATCAGTTTGGGTTTGTGTTCCAAAGCCAGTTTGGCGGCTTCTTCGTAATCGATTTGTTCCGTGTCCGGGCGGACGTTCATGGCAATAATGTTGTAGAGCTTGCCCGAAAAGTTCAGCGGGTGCCCGTGCGTTAAGTGTCCGCCGTGGGAAAGATTGAGGCCCAAAACGGTGTCGCCCGGTTGTAACAAGGCAAAATACACGGCCATATTGGCTTGCGCGCCGGAGTGCGGCTGTACGTTGGCGTGTTCGGCTCCGAAAATTTGTTTGGCGCGTTCAATCGCCAAAGTTTCCACAACGTCCACATGTTCGCAGCCGCCGTAATAGCGTTTGCCGGGATAACCTTCGGCGTATTTGTTGGTGAGTACGGACCCCTGCGCCTGCATAACGGCCATAGAGGTAAAATTTTCGGACGCGATAAGTTCTAATTTTTCGCGTTGGCGGGCGAGTTCTTTGGCTACCGCGCCAAAAACTTCGGGATCGGTTTTTTGTAAATTGGGATACATGGTAAAACGCTCCTTGGGCGGGGGACTGACAAACGGGGCCCGCTCCGTGCGGAATTTTTACATATTTTTCTAGGAAATCCGCGTGTTATTTAATATAATTTACTAAATAGAAGTAAATAAATCCAGCAGAGGTGTAAAATAAATGGCAAAACTTACCAAAAAAGACTTTCTCAAAGACACCATCAAACACATTGATTTGAAAAAATACAATGTGGTCCCCATGGTGGAAGCCTTTGGGAGCATGGCCTATGCGTCCCGCGAAGTGGCCAGAGCGAGCAAAATCTATAACATGATGCTGTCCGACAAGAAATGCTCCGTCATTTTGTGCATCGCGGGGTCGTTGGTTTCCGCCGGCATGAAAAAAGTGGTGGTGGACATGATTCAAAACAACATGGTCGACGCGATTGTTTCCAACGGCGCCAACATCGTAGACCAGGACTTCTTTGAAGCTCTCGGGTACAAACATTACGTCGGTACTCCTTACAATCAAGACGATAACCTCCTGCGCGACTTGCATATCGACCGCATTTACGATACCTATATCGACGAAGACCAGCTCAAAGAATGCGACGAAACCATCCACAAAATCTGCAACTATCTCGAACCCCGTCCCTACTCTTCCCGCGAATTTATCTGGGAAATGGGTAAATGGCTGGAGAAACAAGGCAAAGGCAAAGATTCCATCGTCTACAACGCTTACAAATACGGCGTGCCCGTGTTCGTGCCCGCGTTTTCGGACTGCTCCGCCGGTTTCGGCTTTGTAGCCCACCAGACGGAACACCCGGAAGCCCACGTGTCTATCGACAGCGCCAAAGACTTCCTGGAACTGACCAAAATCAAAATCAAAGCCAAAGAAACCGGCCTTATGATGTGGTCCGGCGGCGTACCGAAAAACTTCGCGCAGGACACCGTTGTCGCGGCCGAAATTTTAGGTGCGGACACCCCGATGCACAAATACGCCGTGCAAATCACCGTGGCGGACGTGCGCGACGGCGCATTATCCGGCTCCACCCTTAAAGAAGCCTCTTCCTGGGGTAAAGTTTCCACCGCCCTTGAGCAGATGGTGTACGGCGAATGCACGACGCTGATTCCGCTCATCATCGGTTACGGCTATCACAAAGGCGCGTGGAAAAAACGCAAAGCGTCCAACTATGTAAAATTCTTACAGGAAGAAGACGCCAAAGTCGCCGCGATGAAAGCCAAAAAAGCCAAAAAATAATGCGGCTTAAAAACGCGTTACTAAGTTTAGTCCTGCTGATCTGCCCGTGTGCGTTATGCTACGGGCAGCTCAGTTTTTCGGGGGTAAACGGAGAACGCGGCTACTCCGCCGTGCGGGGCTTTTACCGGGCGGATTTAGACAACGGTTTTGTCCTTACGCCCCATTACGAATACTACCGCCAAACCGATAAAGAATACGACGAATCCGGCACTATTTCCCGTTATAAACTGACGGGGTCCTACGAATTAAACGACGACTGGTCCCTCACTGCCGCCACATTCTGGCAGCCGACCGCCGTGGGCTACCGCGCGGTGGGTTACGGCGCCGGAGCAGAATGGAAACCGTTTTACCGCTGGGGGGTTATCAAAAATCCCGTTTTGGCGGTTTGGGCGGGGCAGGAACGCTATAAAGTGTATGTGGACCGATTAGGCAACCCGCTGGCGGATTCGTTTCACCAAATAGCCACGTCTGCGGCGGTGCAGGCCCGTACGGAACTGGCGTCCTGGGACTTGAAAGCCTCCTGGCATAAAGTGATACAATATAAGAACAACAATTTCCCGCCGGACATAACGTTCGGCTGGGCGG
>CALYRQ010000034.1 GCA_945483375.1 uncultured Elusimicrobia bacterium | reverse complement strand
GATGACCTTCGGTTTCTCGCGCGACGACATCGGTTCGTTCCTCCCCGAATACTTGAAACAGGGTATTCTGGAAGCCGACCCGTTCCAAACGCTCGACCAGCGCGGCGTGGGTATGCTTATCCAGCACGCCGTAAACGAAGGCCGAGACCAGAAACCCAACCTTAAAGTGGGTATCTGCGGCGAACACGGCGGGGACCCGGAAAGCGTGGAGTTCTGCCACCGCGAAGGGTTCACCTACGTGTCCTGCTCGGCGTTCCGCGTGCCGATAGCCCGCTTGGCCGCCGCGCAAGCCGCCGCCAAAGACGTACTGGCAAAGAAACGCAAATAAGCCTTATTAAGTCATTCGTCCGGGGCTCCTATACGGGGCCCCGGTTTTTTCTCCTCCTTGGGGCCGCGAGTGCTTGACGCGGCGGGGTTTCTTCCCTATACTATAGATATGAGAAAATTACTTTTTTGTTTATTATCCGTTTTCCTTTTTACCCCGCTTTGGGCACAGTCGGCCGGGGACATCGGCGCACGCGTAACCGCCCGCCTGCAGGAGCAAAAATCCCCGCTGTATACGTTTGTGCAGCAAGAACTGCAAAACTACTATGGCCGCACGGATTTTTCGGACCCGCAGCGCAGCAAAGGCTGGTACCGCGTGGACGATTTTTTAAAATGGCTTAACAAAAACGCCGCACGGTTGGAAAATACGCAGATGAACGCCGTGGGAAAACAAATCACGCTGAAACAGATTTACGCCAACCCCAAAGCGTGGGACTTCCGCCCGTTGCAGCTGGCTTTTTGGGTGTATTTGGGCGGACGCTACATTGCGGACGTGTATCAGGTAAAAGCCGATTTTTCCCTGTTAAAAATTTCGTATTGCGACGGCGGAGCCTGTGCGTTTGGCGGGACGGGCGTTATTTTTATCAATCCCGAAGACAAAGACTCCCTCCCCTCCGCCGTTAACCTGGGCATGCACGAAACCACCCACCTGCTTACGTATTTAATGCACGGAAGCAGCGAACCGCTGACGGAACTGGCCACTTTCTATTCCCAATACAACTATGGTTTGCCCGTAAAAGCGGCCGATGCAACCAATTTCGGCGACGCGGTGCGCGACATCCGTCTCACCTACGCGGTCCGGCCGGATTTCGATTTGCACTACGAATACAACTATTTCGTGGCGGGTATTTTGCTTAATTCCCACATAAAACCGCAGGACGTACTTGCTTTTTCCAAAACAGAGGATTTCAATCCCGATATTTCCCTTTGGCAAACGGTGCTGAATTTGCTGGCCGCCGACAAAAAGCAATTTTTCTTACGACCCGGCAGACGGTTTGGCGGAACCACCATGTCGGAAGAAAGCGCGCTGGATTTCGTCCAAAAACTGGGGTTTTCAGAGCAAGATATGCAAAAATGGAGCAGCACACCGGATAAAGAATTTTTCCTGGGCGTCTTTGACAAGGATAAACTGTCCATCGTGTCCCAGTTTTGGATGCCAAAAAAAACGCCGCTTTTTGTAAAAAAACATAACGATTATTTTTCTTTCCAGGCCGGGTTTACGCCCGTCACCAAAAACCAGTATTTGGAAGCGGCGTTCGGCCCGTACGCCAAAAGCAAACGCCTGAAGGAATTTTACGACCGCCTGCTTAAAAATCTGCCGCCGGAAGTAACGGCTTCCGCCCGGCAACACTGGCCCGCGTTAACGGCCGATACGTTCCTTTCCTCACCCGCCGCGCGGGAAGTGCGGACAAAATTCGCAAAACCGTATGCTAAACCGCTGAAAGAGGCCGTTATCCGCTCGCTGGCTGAAGCCGGCGCACCGCCTCCGCCCCCGCTGCCTGCAGGCTATTTATAATCATCCGCGCCCCGGTTTTAACGCCGGGGCGTTGTTTTTCATCCGCCTGATATAGGTCCTTTTTCCGGGTGGGCCTGGGTCCAAAGACCCTGGTTTTTACGCCTCAAAAAGGCCATACTGTAAGTATCAGGAGGATTTACTATGCAAACCACCCAAGACAACCTGTTAATTATGAGTATGGAATTTATCGCCGTTTCCAGCCGCGGCACCCAGCGTCCGTTTGCCTCTTTCTGATTTTTCCGGGCCGAACCGATAAGCGCGTTTGGCCTGTTTTTTATATGTTTTCCCCTTTACGAGGAACCCTTTATTTACTAAAATATAACCATGAACGCTTTTCCCATTATCGTATCTTCACCGTCCGGCGCGGGTAAAACCACCATTGTGGACGCGGTGTTAAAACGCAACAGAACCGTTTCGCGTGTGATTACCGCCACCACCCGTGCGCCCCGCAAAGGCGAAAAAGACGGCGTGGATTACCATTTTTGGACCATCAAACAGTTTGAACAGGCTATCAAAAAAGGCCAAATGCTGGAATGGGCCCAAGTGCATACGCACTATTACGGGATTCCTAAAAAATCCGTTGATACGCTTTTAAAAAAAGGTATCTGCCCCATTTTGGTGATTGACGTGCAAGGCGCGCGGACCGTAAAAAACGAATATCCGCAGGCCGCCACCGTGTTCATCGTGCCGCCCAGCTTAAAAGAGCTTAAAAAACGCATTTTGGGCCGCAACGACAATACGCAAGACATCGAAATCCGCCTGGAAACCGCCAAAAAAGAAATGCAGGAGCTGGACCGTTACGACTACGCGCTCCTCAACGACGATTTGGAAAAAGCCGTAAACGACATGGCCGGAATCGTGGCAGCCGAACAGTGCCGCGTATGCCGCCAGGATTTAAAAAAGATTAAAAATCTTAAATAACCGAGGGAGCGAATATGTCCGTAAAAAATGACAAAGAATTTGACGCCAGATTAATGAACTACGACGGGGACCGCTACGACATCGTAGTCTTGGCGTCCACCTGGGCCAAAGAACTCAAGAAAAAACAGGAATACAAAAACCAACCCCACGCCGTGGTGATTAAAGTGGCGTTGGACGACATTCTTTCCGGTCGCGTAACCAAAGACGAAGTGCTCCGCATCAGCAAAGAAAACCTGGAAGCCGAACTGCGCGCCCAGGAAGAAGCCCGCAAAGAAGCGGAACGCAAAGCCAAAGAACCCATGAGATTATAATCATGGCGGAAAATTCGCTAAGCCGGCTGGCCGCAGAGTTTAAAAACTTCTTGGCCGCACAGGACGAAGATGAATTTATCGCAACGGCGGCGGCAACACCCGCCGCCGTTTCCGTTGCGTCCGTCCAACCCCAGGAACCGGCCCAAACGGCCGTTCCCCCTATGCCGGAAGGCGAAACCTTAACCGTCGAATTTCCGCGCGCCCGTGCGCGTGAGCAAGCCGCCGCGCCCGCACCTGTGCAGGCCCCCGCGGCCAAAGAAACATTTTCGCCCCAACAGGATCCCGTCCTTATGAACACCGCCCAAAAAACCGCCGCCCTCTCGGAACTTGCCGACACCATTAAAAATTGTTCGCGCTGCCCGCTGGGGGCTACGCGCATTAACGCCGTACCCGGCGAAGGCAACGTGGACGCGGACCTTATGTTCATCGGCGAAGGACCCGGATTTGACGAAGACCGCCAGGGCCGCCCGTTCGTAGGCCGCGCGGGCCAGCTGCTTGACAAAATGATTGCCGCCATGGGTCTTAAACGCGAGCAGGTGTTCATTGCCAACATCGCCAAATGCCACCCGATGACGGACCCTTTGCATCCCGAAAAACACGGTAATGACCGCGCGCCGAACGCGGGCGAAATCGCCTGCTGCCGCAAGTATCTGGAACAGCAAATCGCCGTTATCTGCCCGAAATACATCGTGGCGCTGGGCGGCGTATCGGCCAAAGCGCTTATCTCGGACGCCAAATCTTTGGGCGCACTCCGGGGCCGCTTCTACGATTTAAGTTTAGACAGCGTAAAACTCCCCCGGCCCGTCAAAATTTTAGCCACGTTCCACCCCGCCGCCTTACTGCGCAACCCGGGCTGGAAAAAAGACGCGTGGATTGACCTGCAAATGGTCATGGCCGAACTGGGCCTGAAAGGCGCGTCCAAATAACCCCTATGTTTTGCAAAGTCGTCTTTGACGTTCCCCTGGACCGCGATTTCGATTACGCCGTACCCGCAGAGTTGGAAGGCAAACTGCTCCCCGGTTCGCGCGTAACGGCTCCGTTTGGCCGCGTGCTGACGGGCGGCATGGTAACGCAAGTGACCGAAATTTCCTCCGCTCCCGAAGGAATCACCTTAAAAGAAATCGCGTCCGTCGTGGACAAACGCCCGCTGTTTGGGTCCGATTTGTTTCCGCTTGCCCGTTTTATGAAATCCCGCTGGGGCGGCCCGATTGGGCAAATTCTGTTTGCGCTTGTTCCCCCCCAGCCGTATTTTAAACTAGACGCGCCGCCCACTTCCGTCCATATTGACGTAAAAACCCCTAAATTTAAGCTGACCCCGTCCCAAGAAAACGCCCTGCGTACGGTTCGCGCGCTCGCGGCGTATGAATTTCATCCGTTCCTTTTAAACGGTCCCGCTTACACCGGCAAAACGGAAACCGTCCTGCGCCTGGCGGGCGACGTGCTGGCCGGCTACGGCCAGGCTTTAATCACGGTGCCGGACGTAGTGGGCGCGCGGCAGTTTGTCACCGAGGCAGAAGAACGTTTCGGCGCGGACAACGTGTTCTGCTGGCACAGCAAAATGCTGATGTCCAAAAAGAAAAAATACTTTTCCGCCGTTTCGAGCGGCCTGCCCTGCGTGGTGATTTCCACGCGCTCGGGCGCGCTTTTGCCGTTTAAAAACTTGCGCTTGGCCGCCGTGTTGGACGAAGAAGACGACAACTATAAACAGGAAGAAAACAAACCGTATTACCACCTGCGCGATTTATTACTGTTCCGCGCCGAAACGCACGGGGCCGCGCTTTTATTTGCTTCCGGCTCGCCCAGCGCGGAAATATTAAAACTCGTGCACGACGGGCAGATAAAACAGCTGGATTTTAAAGAACCCGTGCCCGGCCACGCATTTACGCCGCAAATTAAAATTACGGATAAAAAGGGCGAGAAATCGAAATTTTTATCGGATTTTTTACTTTCCGAACTGGCCGAAAATCTGCGCAAAAAAGAAACGTCCCTTTTAATTTTAAACCGCCGCGGCTACGCCAACGCGTATTACTGCCTAAACTGCGGGGCGTACGCCAAGTGTAAACAATGCGGCGCAATTCTGGCGCGTGAAAATAACCCGGAAACGGGCGATTTCCTCGTCTGCAAAAAATGCGGACACAAAGAAACCTTGCAGCAGGAATGCCCCCAATGCCACAACCTTATTTTTAAATCCCGCGGCGGGGGAACGCAAAAAATCGTTACGGAACTCGCCAAATTATTCCCCCAAGCGAAACTCCTGCGTTTGGAATCCGACACGCTGAAAACGAAATCCGGACAGGGGTTTGAAGCGTTAAACGCGCTAAAATCCGGCTCGGCCGATATCATCGTCGGCACGCGGATGGCTTCCGGCGCGCTTCGCGGGGCCAAAATAACCTTAGCTGCCGTTTTGGACGCGGACTTGGAACTCGACAGCCCGGATTTCCGCGCCTCCGAAAAATTCGGGCAGACGCTGTTTTCCCTGCGCGGCCATTTAAGCGGAGTCAAAGACGGACGGCTTATCATCCAGACCGCCGATAAAGAATCGTATGATTATTCCCCCCTGTTGGCGGGCGATTACGGCGCCGCCGCGGAAACGGAAACATTGTTGCGCGAAAGTTTTTCCTATCCGCCGTTTGTACACCTGTTTAAAGTAGTGGTCAAAGCAAAAGAAAGCGATTTGCTAAACGCCGAAACCGCACGCTTAAAACGTTTAGGTGCAAAACTGTCCCTAGACGTACTCGGCCCCGTCTGGTGCGCCAAAAAGACCGATACGCTCAAAAAACAGTATCTTTTATTTAAAACGGACGACGCCCGCCGCGCGGATTTATTGGCGGAATTAGACTCCTTTGTTCCCGCCAAAAAAGTTACAATAAAACTGTCGGCCGATCCGTACGATTTTTATTAGGAGAAACCTATGAACTGGAAAAACCTCTTTCGTTTTACCCCCCGTGCCGGACGGGAAGAATTCGCCGCCGTGGGGCTCGTTTGCAATTTGCTGACGTTTGGGAACCTGGCGCTTTCTTTTTGGCTGATGGGCGGCTCCGTCCCGATGGCAAACGCTCTTTTGGCGCAGGCGCTTACGCTCCCCGTGTCTTTACTGGCGTTTTGGGTGGGGCTTGCTCTTTATTCCCGCCGGTTGCACGATTTTAATTTGTCGCTGTGGTGGTATATTTTATATGTGGTTATCACCACGGGGATTTCGCTTTTCTCCAAAACTGGGGCGCTTTTCGTCAGCGCGCTGGGGGTTTGCGTGTGGGCGTTTTTAGCGCTCAAAAAAGGCTCCGCCGAAGAAAACCGATTTGGCGAAAAAACCGAACCCTTCTTTCCGCACAGCTTTGGATTTTCCGCGTTTTGCTTAACGGCCGCGCTCGGAATTTTGGTGGCCGCCGCCATGGCCGGGTTTTCCAAATACGCCATGGAACGCTCCGCCGTTTCCCAACGGCAACAGGCCGCCTACTCCGCGCGTTTCTAATCTTTTTTTGCCCCGGCCGGAAAACGCTTTTGCCTTTATGCTAGGAATAGAAATTAGTTGTAAGGGGGATGATATATGTTTAGACTGAATGGACGCATGGGCCGGCTGGCTTATTTTTTTACGTCCGTATTTTGTTGGATACTGCTGGGCTTCCCGGGATATTATTTCTGGCGGGCTGAAACGGCGTCCAACTTTTTTGTGCCCTCCATGCTGTTTTGGATTGCAGGCTGGGTGGTGATGATTTGGGGCGTTGCCTGGCTGTGGAGCGCCACCGTGCGCCGTCTGCATGATATGAACGCGTCGGGATTTTGGGTGATTTTAGTCTACCTGTTACCCGTCAGCGTGATTGTGTTGTGGCTGTGGCCGGGAACCTGGGGGCAAAACCGCTACGGTCTGCGTCCGTAAATAATTCTATCGCAAACGCCGCCCGGCTTAAAACCGGGCGGTTTTTCTGGGCTCCGCATATGGTAAAATATAGAAAAGTACCCGTTTTATTATGGAGATAATCTAAATGACCGTTGAAGAACAAATTAATTTTTTAACGCGCGGCTGCGTGGACGTAGTATCCAAAGCCGATCTTGCCAAAAAGCTGGAAAGCGGCAAAACCCTTAAAGTAAAACTCGGCTGCGACCCGACCAGCGCGGACCTGCACCTCGGCCACAGCGTGGCGCTTTCGCTCCTGCGCCGCTTCCAGGATTTGGGCCACACCGCCGTGCTCGTCATCGGCGATTTTACCGCCGCCGTGGGCGACCCTTCCGGCCGCGATTCCACCCGCCCCGTCCTCCCGCGAGAAAAAATTTTGGAAAACGCCAAAACCTATACCGACCAGGCTTTTAAAGTGCTGGACCCCAAAAAAACCGAAATCCGCTTCAACGGCGAATGGCTTGATCCCTTCGTAACGGGCAAAGAACTTTTGCAAACGCTCCAAAAAGTAACCGTAGCGCAAGTGCTGGA
>CALYRQ010000033.1 GCA_945483375.1 uncultured Elusimicrobia bacterium | reverse complement strand
GTATCATGGCAAAGAATAAGTATTCCCACACCGTGTTGCTGCCCAAAACGGATTTTCCTATGCGTGCGGGACTGGCGCAAAAAGAACCCAAAATTTTAGACTTCTGGAAGTCCATCAACCTCTACGAAGCGATGCTTAAAAAGAACGAAGCCGGCAAACATTTTGTTCTGCACGACGGACCGCCTTACGCCAACGGCAAAATTCACATCGGCCACGCACTCGATAAAACAATTAAGGATATTATTATTAAAAGCCGCGCAATGACGGGTTACTACACCCCTTACGTGCCGGGGTGGGACTGCCATGGCCTGCCCATTGAACAGGCTCTTTTAAAAGAATTAAAACAGGACAAAAAACACATCACGGACGTGCCCGCTTTCCGCAAAAAAGCGCGCGAGTTCGCCGCCAAATTTATTGCTCTTCAACGCCAGGGCTTCAAACGCTTGGGCGTACAGGGCGATTGGGATAACCCGTATCTCACGATGGCCCCGCGCTACGAAGGCATTACCATCGGCGTGTTTTTGGATTTGATTGAAAAAGGCTACGTCTACAAAGGCCAGAAAACGATTACCTGGTGCTCCCACTGCGAAACGGCCTTGGCCGACGCGGAAACCGAATATAAAGACATTTCTTCTCTGTCTATCTACCTGCGTTTTAAACTTGTAAACCCGGATCAAAAAATCCTGGGCGATTTGGACTATTCAAAATCCGTCAGCCTGGCCGTGTGGACGACCACTCCGTGGACGATTCCCGCCAACTGCGCCGCCGCCGTTTCCAATACGGAAGATTATGTCATTTTGAAAGATGCCAAAACGGGCGAATACTATATCGTGGCCGAAAAACTGGCCGAAGAATTTTTAAAGAACACCGGGCTCGACTGCACGCAGGCCGGCAAAGTGGCCGGCGCCGATTTGGTGGGTATGAAGTATTATCACCCGCTTACGCATAAAGAGAACCCGGTCATCTGGACGGACTTTGTAACCATGGACGCGGGTGTGGGTATCGTACACATCGCCCCCGGCCACGGGGAAGAAGACGCCGCCGCCGGCAAACAATGGGGCCTAGAAGCGTTCTGCCCCGTCGATGAAAAGGGTTGTTACACCAAAGATTCCGGCATTTTTGAAGGCATGCACGTGTTCGAAGCCAACCCCTTGATGGTTAAAAAGTTGGATGAACTCGGCGCGCTCATTAAAGAACAGGAAATTACGCACAGCTATCCGCACTGCTGGCGCTGTCATAACCCGATTATCTTCCGTGCCACGGAACAATGGTTTATGAATATCGACAAAGATGGTTTGCGCCAGAAACTCATGAAGAATTTGGATAACGTCAAATTCTATCCCGCGGGCGGCGAAGAACGCATGCGCTCGATGATCGGCCTGCGCCCGGACTGGTGTCTTTCCCGCCAGCGCTTCTGGGGTACGCCGGTTACCATTTTGTACTGCAAAAAATGCGGCAAACCGCAAATCGACCATACCCTTTTTGAATTTATCAAAGCGCGCGCTATGGAAGAAGGTTCCGATTTTTGGTTCACCGACCCGGTGGAAAAACTCATGCCACAAGGCTACCACTGCGAATGCGGCGGCACCGAATTTAGAAAAGAAACGGACATCTTGGACGTATGGCTGGACTCCGGCGTTTCCTGGGCGGCCGTACTGAAAGACCGCGGCATCACCTTCCCGGCCGACGTGTATTCCGAAGGGTCCGACCAGCACCGCGGCTGGTTCCAAAGCTCGTACATTCCTTCCTACACGCTGGAAGGCACGGCTCCTTTTAAAACCATTTTGACGCACGGCATGGTGCTTGACCAGCAAGGCCGCCCCATGCACAAATCTTTGGGCAACAGCGTGGACCCCGAAGACGTCATCAATAAATACGGTGCGGATATTTTGCGTCTGTGGGTGTCGTTCGCCGACTATCAGGGCGACGTGCGCATTTCCGACGAAATTTTGGGCGGGCCCATTGATACGTACCGCAAGCTCCGTAATACCGTGCGCTATGCGCTCGGGAACCTGTCCGACTACGACCCGGAACAGCACAAAGTGCCCGGTAAAGAGTTGGCGGAAATGGACCGCTATATGCTGGGCCGCTTGAACGAGCTTATTCAGGAAGTCCACGCGGGCTATGCGGAATTTAACTTCCGCCGCGCGATGCGTGCGATTACGGACTTCTGTATTTTGGATTTGTCTTCTTTTATGCTGGACGCTTCCAAAGACCGCCTGTACACGTTGGGAGCCTCTTCCCCGGCGCGCCGCAGCGCCCAGACCGTGCTGGCCGAAATCGCCGTGACGCTTTTACAGCTGATGGCCCCGGTGCTTTCGTTCACCGCCGAAGAAGCCTGGCAGGAACTGCGCAAAACCGCCCTGGGGCGCGATTTGCCGCAGAGCATTTTCCTTTCCAATATGCCCACAAACGCTTCGCTCATTCCGGACGTGAAACTGGAAGAAAAGTGGAACAAAATCCGCTCCGTGCGCGAAACCGTCCAAAAAACATTGGAAGACGCGCGCCAAAAAGGCGTCATCGGTTCGGGTTTGGAAGCCAAAGTGATTTTCAAAACCTCGGATTCGCAAATGAAAGCGTTTTTGGAAGAAACCAAAGCGTTGTGGCCGGAAATCGCCATCGTATCCGCCGTGGAAGTGCGGAACGGGGATGAACCTCTTACCGTTACGGCCGAACACGCCTCGGGCGTGAAATGCGCCCGCTGCTGGCAGTGGAAAGAGGACGTGGGAGCTGACCCCAAACACGCGGATATCTGCGCCCGCTGCGCCGAAGTGCTGGAAAAAGAAGGCCTTACGGTGGAAGAGGGAGAAAAAGTAAGTGCGTAATTTTTGGAATAAAACCGTTTCCTGGATGAAAGAGCACCGCGCCGTTACCGGCGCGGCGCTCGGTATTTTTTTGCTGGATCACCTTTCCAAGGTTGCGGTTTTATTCTGGCTGCCGGACGAACCCGTCAAACTGCTGCCGTTTTTTTATCTGCGCTACGTGGAAAACACGGGCGCGGCGTTTGGCATGATGCAGGGGGGAAACCTGCTGTTGATTTTTGTTATGCTGGCCATCGTCGCCTATATGATAAAAAGTTGGAAAGAGCTTTGCTCCTACGGAAAATGGGTGGAATGGGGCTGTGTTTTTATTTTGGCGGGTGCAGTGGGCAATCTTTATGATAGAATAACGTTAGGCTACGTGGTGGATTTTTTGGATTTTAGGGTGTGGCCCGTTTTTAACGTGGCCGATTCGTTCATTACGGTAGGCGGATGTATGTTGTTTATCTCGTTGTTTTTCAGCCGTAAAGGGAAAAGGGAGGAAAAATGAAAAAAATTTTAGGTTTATTTGCGGCGGTCCTTTTGCTGGCCGCGTGCGGGACGGAAAAGAAAACTTTTAAACAGGCCCAGCTGGCCGCTTCCAAAGGCAACTTTACGCAGGCCCTCCAAATTTATTCCCGCCTGATTAAACGCAATCCCAACCATTATGCGGCCCTTATCAACCGCGGCGTTTTGTGGGAACGTCTGCCCGTAAAAGACGCCAAAGAACGCGCCAAAAACCGCTCCTATGCGGAAGCCGATTACCTGCGCGCCATTGAGGTCAATCCCGCCGTGGCCGAACCGTACAACAACCTGGGTGCGCTGTATGTGGATACCGGGCGCAACGCGGACGCCGCCGTCTATTTAAGCGAAGCTATCGCCCGCAGTCCCAAGTATTTTACCGCCCTTATGAACCGCGCCATCGCGTATTACCGCCAGGGCCGCACCACCGCCGCGTTGCAGGATTTTAACAGCGCGTTAAAACTGCGCGATGATGAACCCCTTTTGTTCTTAAATCGCGGGCTGGCTTATTTTGATTCCGGCATGTATGATGCCGCTCTGGACGATTTCTCTTATTTAATTCACCTCCGCCCCGACGACGCCCGCGCTTATTTGGAACGCGCCCGCGTGTTTATCCGCATGGGGTACCCGGCCAACGCGTATGCGGATTTGGAAGAAGCCGTTTCCATTAAACCCACGTATGCGCTCGCCTACTATTATATGGGCGATTTGTTATTCCGCAAAGGCGAAACGGACCAGGCTTTGGGCATGCTTGTGCGCTCGAAAGAATTGGCCAACCACTATGTGCCCACCTACGAACTGATGGGCGATATGCTGGCGCTCGAGGACCCCGTCAGCGCCACGGCCAACTATATGGTGGCCAAGAAACTGGACCCGAAAAACGCCCGTCGTTACGACGCTAAAATCCGCTTGATGAGGACCGAAGAAGGCCGCGAACGCGTGCTCGCAAACCGGTTTTTCCCGCGTTAATTATATGTCCGGTATTACGTCTTCTTCCTGCACTCCGTGCGCGCTAACGGTACCGTCCAAATCGTTTACGTATCGCTTCTTCTTGTCGTGCTGCTTGTTTGTACTGCTTCTTTTTTCGCTCACGTTCCAACACTCGAACGTGGGCGTTTTTATCCTGGGGCTGATGAACGTGCTGTTCTGCGCGGACGTATTCGTGCGCTGTGCTTGGCGGGATTTGCTCGCCGGCCGTTTTACGTTTGCGCTTTTTGCGGCGGTGGCCGTTTGCTCCGGGTTTTTATATTCCGCGCTGAACGTATTTTCAACGCGTCCTTTATACGGGCCCGCGCCGGATTTATTTGTGTACGTTTCGTTTCTCTTGACGCTTTCCCTGTGGGCGGAACGCCGTTTGACGCGCGAAAAAGAACAAACGCGCGTATATATTAAAAAACTGGACGACTTTCTTCCCAAATCGGGCCGTTTGTGCGTCGGCCGCCAGTTTAAAAAAGTATTTGCCGGAGAACTGAAACCCGGCGAACTCATTTTTGTTAAACCCGGGGAACGGCTGCCTTGCGACGGTATCGTTAAAAAAGGCAAAACATCCATCGACGAACAGCTGGTTACCGGCAATATGCTGCCCACTTCCAAACGGGTGGACAGCCCCGTCTATGCGGGTACGCTGAATAAATCGGCCGAAATTTACGTGGAAGTAACGCTTCCGTTGGCCCAGTCCGCCCTGATGAACGTGATTGACGCCGTTAAAACGGGGGAACTGCGCCGCGGAAATTTTGCCAGCGCCTTGGACGGTTTTGCGGCGGGTTTGTTCCCGTTTGCGGTTCTTTTTTCGGCGGGTGCGTATGCGTATGTGCTGTACACTTCTGGCGCGTATGCGGCCGGGTTTGAAGCGTGGCTGCATTATGCGGGCGTTCTCTTGTTTTGTTTGGCTCTTTCCTGTCCGCCGGCTTTGGTTTTTGCGGGTGTGTTCCCGGCGTTTTTTGCCAAATCGGGCGCACGCGCCAAAAAAATTAAAATCCAAAACATTTACGCACTGGACGAACTGGTCCGCGCTGATACCATATTCTTTGACAAAACCGGCACGCTGACATACGGCGAACTGCGCGTTTGCGGTGTGTTTCCGGCCCGGGAATCGCTGCGTAAAAAATTATTGGAAACGGTTGCCACCGCCGAGCAAATGGTGGACGGCCCGTTTGCCGACGCCGTAAACGGATTCGCCAAACAACATAAAGTGAAAACCAAAAGTTTGCTGTGTTTTGACGTACTGCCCGGCCTGGGGGTGCAAGCGTCCACGCGTACGGATAAAATTTTGGCGGGCCGCATCCAGTGGATTAAAGAACAGGGCGTAGAAGTGCCCGAAGAAGTTTCCAAGGTGGAAGCGGCGGTTATTTGCGTAGTCAAAAACGGCGAATTTTTAGGTTATTTGACGCTGGCCGATGAACTGCGCCGCGGCGCGCGGGAACTGGTAGATTTTTTAAAATCCAAAGGCAAAGACATTATTTTGGTTTCGGGCGATAACGAGTCATCCGTATCGTCTTTTTCCAAACAAGCCGGTATCGAGAAGATGAACTTTAACGTACTGCCCAAAACCAAGGCGGAAATCATCACTAATCTGCGCGGATTGGGCAAGCGCGTGGTGATGGTGGGGGACGGTTTTAACGATATTATCGCGCTTTTGCGCGCGGACGCGGGCATTGTGTTCGCCTCCGGCCGCAACGTGTACAACAACTGGGTGGACGTTATTATCAAACGCAAAGACTTGTATCCGCTGAAAGATTTGTTTACAATAAATACGAGACTCCGCCGCGTGGCATCGTTTAACGCTGTGGCGGCTTTCCTGCTCAGCGGCGCGCTGGCGGCGTGGCTGTTTTGGCGCATGCCGGACGCTTCCGGCTGGCATTGGACGACAGGCGGCAGTTTGGCCGTCGTATTACTGCTTTTATTAAATTCTGTGAGGTTATTAAAAATAAAATGACGACGCATGACATTGATTTCGGTTACACTTCTGACCACGCCCACAAAAACGCGGACGCCGTTCTCCCGGCCATTCAATGCTGGCCCAACCAATACAAACGCGATTACGACATTAAAATCGAATTGCCGGAATTTACGTCCGTATGCCCCAAAACGGGCTTGCCGGACTTCGGCGTAATTACGATTGAATACATCCCGGACGAACTGTGCCTGGAACTTAAATCGCTTAAATACTATTTGCTTGAATACCGCGATATGGGTATTTTTATGGAAAACATCGCCAATAAAATTTTGGACGACGTGGTAAAAGCCTGCCGGCCCAAAAAAGCGACCGTAACCGGCGTGTTTACGCCGCGCGGCGGCCTGCGCTCCGTAATCACGGCCAAGTACGAGAAAAAATAATGAACACTAAAAAGAACCTGCTTTCGGCGGGGATTTTGATTGTCGTATTTTTGGCCGGTGTGGCCGCCATGCGGGTGTGGGACGTGTACCGTCTGGCCCGGGCGGAAAATAACACCGTGTCTGTGCACGCGACGGATTCCCTTTTAACGATTAATATGAAAAACGCCGACATGCCCGAAGGCGTCACGGTGGTGGAGGAGCCGGATTATGTAGAGTCCGACGTGCCGTCCCAACTTTCCAAAATTAACGTCCCCGGTATGGAAAAAATCATTACCCGCTCCGGGCGCGTAGTTACGCCGGAAGAAGAGGATGAAGATTCGGAATCGGTGGTGGATTTGACGCATACGTCCACGCCGTCCGCCGATGAGCCCGCCGTGCCGGAACCCAAAAGCAGCATTTCCATGATTAACGCGCCTGTGGCGGTGAAGCTGATTAAAACGGCGGATGAATACAAGGCGTTTAAACGCACCGCGCGCGGGAGCTACCCGGTGGCGGATTTTTCCAAGCAGGATGTACTGGTTTTGGAATCCACCAGCAACCTGCCGGATAAAGTGTTTGAAATTGAGGGCGTGCGCGAAGAAGACGGCAAAATGGTGGTTACCTACCGCGTAAGCGTGTTTGGCCTGGATAAAAAAACCAATACGCACAGTGCGGTGCTTATCCAAAAGCGCGATTTGCCCATGGAGCTCAAGCAAGTATTGTAGAATTTTAGCCGTATCGTTAAGGCCGGAGCGGATTTTTTCCGTTCCGGCTTTTTTCATAGCGTTTTTTGTTGACGTAAACAGCGGAACCTGAAATGTAGGACGTTTGCTGTTGTCTTTTGGGAAGGGCTTGATTTGTTTTTTTTTTTTGATACACTGAACAAAATGGGTTGGTTTTGGGCTGGAAAGATTCTATCTTGGTATACAGAGCCAAAAACGCCTTTAAATCAACTCGCTTGGGAGAATTTTATGAAAAAAGGTTTTACTTTAGCAGAGGTTCTTATCACCCTCGGCATCATC
>CALYRQ010000032.1 GCA_945483375.1 uncultured Elusimicrobia bacterium | reverse complement strand
GGCATACGCACTAGAATTTTCCCCCGCGGCACCTTGCGGGGGATTTTTATGTTTTTAGGAGAATAATTATTGGTATGGAAACGCTTATTTTGGTTTTTGCCGCGTTGTTCGGCTTAATTTTCGGCAGTTTTTTAAACGTGTGTATTTACCGTATTCCGCGCGAAAAATCCCTCGCGTGGCCGCCTTCTTCCTGCCCCGGTTGCGGGGCGCGCATTAAATGGTACGATAATATCCCGGTACTGAGCTACCTGTTTTTATTGGGCAAATGCCGCAACTGCAAAAGCCCGATTTCCATCCAGTACCCGGTGGTAGAACTTATTACGGGCGCGCTGACGTTGCTATTTGTGTGGCATTTGGGGTTAACGATGTGGACGTTTGTTACCTTGGCGGCGGTATATGCGCTGGTGGTGCTGTCCGGCATTGATTTCCATTTTATGATTATTCCGGACCGCTGTTCGCTGGGGCTTATTGTGTTGGGGCTTGCCTTTGCGTGGACGAATCCGAATTTTTCCGGCGTATGGTGGCAAAAAGAATTGCTGTCGCTGTTGGGCGCGGGGGTAGGGTTGTTCGGCGTGATGGCGATTGCGTTTATTGGCACGTGGCTGTTTAAAAAAGAGGCACTGGGCGGCGGCGACGTAAAACTGATGGGAGGTGTAGGCGCGCTTATCGGCTGGGAAGGCGTTATTACGACGCTTGTTTTCGCCTCTTTCTTTGGTTTGGTATACGCCGTGTTTTTAATGATTTTTAAGGGCAAAAAAGGTGGCGACGCCATTCCGTTCGGGCCGTTTTTAAGTTTGGGGGCGTTAATCAACCTGTTTTATTTGGTTCAGCCGTCCATGTTGGTGATTGAACTGTAAAACAACCGTAAATTTTACGAAGAGGAGAGAACTTTTCTCTCCTCTTTTTTTATGAATACCATGTAAACTACCACGGGCTTCCGCCCGTGGCGTTTACGCTTTGCGAGTTTCAAACAGCCAGGCTGTTTGGCCGCGCCAACTACAAGGAAAAATCTACGATTTTTAGCGCGGCGTTTCCTCTCCTCCATAGGCTCCCGCCTATGGTTTCCCCGGGTATTACAAACACCCCGGGCTTCAGCCCGGGGATGAATGCAAATCCCGCCGCAAGAAAACGGCGTTTTAGTTGTCCGTTCGTGAGGGCCAAAATCAAGTGAAGCAGAGATTTCAAAACAAAAAGAACCCCCGCCGTCAAGCGGGGGAGTTTCCTATATTTGCCCAGAGGCTTATTTCCTTTCTTTTAAAAGCATTAAGTGTTCGGCTATCTTGGTAAACGCCTGTGCGCGGTGGCTGATTTTGTTCTTTTCCATTTCCGTCATTTCCGCCAACGTTTTTTTGGTGTTTCCCACCAAAAACAGCGGGTCATATCCAAAACCGTTGTCGCCGCGGTAGCCAAAACCGATGAATCCTTCCAACTTGCCTTCAAACGTCTGCACGCTGCCATGCGGCATAGCCAAACAGGCAATCGTGCGGAAACGCGCCGTACGTTCGGGCAGGAGCGTGCCGTCCAGTTCGGCCAGCAACTTGCGGTTGTTGTCGTCCGCGTCGGCGTGTTCGCCGGCGTAACGGGCCGTATAGACGCCGGGTTGGCCGTGGAGCGCGTCCACTTCCAGCCCCGTATCGTCCGACAGGGCGGGAAGCCCCGTCGCACGGGCGGCAAATACGGCTTTTTGTTCGGCGTTGGCTTCCAGCGAGTTGCCGGTTTCGGGCGGCAACTCGAGGTTGTCAAAATCTGCTAGGCTCAGGTATTTTACCTGGGTCCCGTTTTTTAAGGTGGCGGGCAAAATGTGTACCAGCTCTTTAAATTTATGCGGGTTGCCCGTAGCGACTAAAATCTTCATGTTTTTATTTGGTGCTTTTCATGCGTACGACTTCGTCAATCAGGTTAAGCGATACGCGGTAAGATTTATACATATCGTCTTCGCTGAGCCATTCGGTAAACGCATGCGGATTGTTTTGGCCCGTGAAGATGGTGAAAGCGCCTTTGCCCAACTTAATAAGGAACATGGACGCCGTGGTTCCGGCGCGTTCTTCCTTAAAGTCCGGCGTTACTCCGGCGGCGGCAAACGCGCGGCGGGTGATGTTCATCGCTTCGGGGTGGATGGCTTCGCCCACGTTGCCGTAGTTGCGGCGTACTTCGGTGGAAATTTCAACTCCGTAGGTTTCTTCCACGGAGGGAATTATTCTATGTAAATCTTCTTTCCATTGGTCCAGCTCGGCCTGGTTGAAGCCGCGGAGGCGGAAGTCCATCACCGCTACGCTGGGCGTATTGGCGGGATAATCAATGTGGTGCAGTTCCACGTAACCCTGTTTGCCTACGCTTTTGTTGGGCAACGGCAACGGCTTTCCGCCCGTCGTAACAGGGCAGAGGCCGGCGCCCAGCACGCAGGCGGGGAACCACGCGTTAAGATAGCCGTTTTCAGCCGCGTGGGACTGGTGACCGGGATGGCCTTTTACGGTCACGAGCACTTGTTCGGCGTTGAAATTGCCGACGACTACTTCTCCGTCTACGCCGCCGTCAAAGTCGAAGGCGATGTCGGGGTTGTAAGGGGTTTCTTCAATAAATTCGGCGGCGCGGCCCACGTCTTCGTTCGGCGCGATGACAACCTGGATTTTGCCGTGTTTTTTGCCCGGGTTTTGCGCCAGGGTTTGCAGCATGGTCATGATGATGGAAACGCCGGCTTTATCGTCGGCAGACAGAATGGTGGTGCCGTCGGACGTTACAATCGTTTTGCCGATTTGGGTGGGCAGATAAGACCCGTTGTCTTTGGCCGGATCGATTACCTGTCCGTTTTCCAGCGCAATCGGCTGGCCGTCGTATTTTTCAATTAGGCGGGCCTTAATGCCGGTGGCCGGGTTGTCGGGCGTTACGTCGTAGTGGCAACTGAATCCCAGGGTGGGCACATTCCCTTTGACGTTGGACGGAATTTCCACATAAATATAATAATGGTCCGACAGCGTTACGTTCAGACCGAAAGACTGAATTTCGGCGAATAACTTTTTGGCGGTTTCGATTTGAACGTCCGTAATTTGTTTTTTTTCGCTGCTTTGGCTGTCGTAAGTGGTGTATTTTAAGAAGCGTTCCAGCAAAACTTGACGGTAGCTGTCCTGCTTGGCGAGCGAGGCATGCGCAACTTTGCGTGTTACTTGGTTAGTGAGCGTGGAAGAAGAGGCATACGCATTTAGGTTGCTGAGGCCTAAAGCCGCAACGGCTAATACGGCGATAAAATGAGTCCCTTTCATTGATATCCTCCAAAGATATTTATAAGTTATTTTATTCTAATAATCTCATGCCGGGGTCTGCAAGGGCCAAAAGACCTATTCCTTTTTTAGGCCCCGTTTTTGGCGTTGGCGGGCATAAAAAAGCCCGCCGGAAAGCGGGCTTTTTGCAAAGAGTTTTTTGTTATTGCCGTTCGGGCGCGGTTTGCGTTCCCCACAGCGAAACGAGCCGCAGGGCCGTGCGCAGGGAGGCTTCCATTACGTCCGCGTCCGCATATTCCAGCGGGCTGTGGATGTTGTACTGCCCGGCAAATAAATCCGGCGTTGGCAGACCCATAAAGGACAGTTGGGAACCGTCCGTCCCGCCGCGCGCCGCGGTGCGTACGGGGGTGACGTCTTCCTGCCGCATGGCCGCTTCCGCCAGCGTAACCACTTGCTCCGGCAAGACGGACTTCATATTTTTATACTGGTCCGTAAACGTGAGCGAAAAATTTTTCCCTTTGTTGTGAATGCTTTTAACGGTGTTAAACGCGCGGGTGACTTCGTTTACCAGTTCCTGCGTTTCTTCATCCGAGAACGCGCGGATAATGCCTTTTACTTCCGTGCGGTCTCCCTGCGTTTGCACGCTGTCGACCAAGATGAATCCGCGGCGGTCCGAGGTGGTTTCTGGCCGGCGGTGGCGGGGGAGTAACGTGTGGAAGTCTGACGCCATGAGCACGTTGTCGGCAAACGGGGAGTTCATGGCAATTCCGGGGTGAACGGCGCGGTTGCCGTTAAATACGGCGGTGAACGCTTTGGCGTTGAACGTTTCGTCCGTTAACTGCCCGAGGTCCATGCCGTCTATCGTGTAGGCATAATCGGCGCCGAAGGAGGCCACGTCAAATTTTTCCACGCCCATGCCGGTTTCTTCGTCCGGCGTGAACGCGATTTTAACCGTACCGTGTTTCATTTCCGGGTGGTCGTAGAGGTATTGTACCAGCGTCATAATAACGGCTACGCCCGTTTTATCGTCCGCGCCTAACAGCGTGTCGCCGGACGCGGTGATAATGTCGTGCCCTTTGGCGCGGGCCAACTGGGACGAGTTGCCGGGGTTAATCACTCGATTTTTTTCGGCGTTGATGATAATCTCGCCGCCCTGGTAGTTCTTGTGCACCTGGGGCTTGACGTTTTTGCCGGACGCTTCAAGCGCGGTGTCCATGTGCGCCAAAAACGCGATAACGGGCGGATTTTTGTCCGAATTGGACGGGATTTCCGCCGTAACGATACCGTATTGGTCCGTTTTTACGTTTTTGGACCCGTTCTTTTTGAGTTCTTTAGCGAGTTCTTTGGCAAACTTTTTCTGCCCTGGCGTGCTGGGCACGGCGGAGGTTTGGTCGCTTGATTGCGTGTCAAACGTTACGTATTTGACGAAGCGGTCCGTCAGCTGTTTTTTGGCGGAGGCTTTGTCGTAACGGGTGACGGATTTCCAATCCATTCCCTGCGCCGCGCCCGAAACCGGGCACAGCGCAAGAGCGGCTAAAACGGCCGTTTTGGCGATTTTGTTCATTAGTTCAAATCCTCCAGCGAAGCCGTCACCTGCGCGAGCGCAAGTTTGGCGGCGGCCAGTTCGTCTTTGGTCTTTTGGATTTGCTGGGCAGGCGCGTTTTTAATGAAGTTTTCCTGCGCCAGGCGCGCTTCGCGCGAGGCGATGTTGGCTTTGGCGGCGGCCAGGTCTTTTTCCAAGCGTTTGCGCTCTTTTTCAAAGTCGATAAGCCCCGTCAGCGGTACGTAGACCGTGATGTTTTCAAACACGGCGGTGGCCGTTTGTTTGGGTTTTTCGGCGTTGGCGGCAATCGTCAAGTTTTCAATCTTGGCCATTAATTTAATGTATCCCGCAAATTCTTTGAGGACGGCCAGTTCTTCTTCGTTCTTGGCGGTCAGCACGGCGGAGATTTTAAGGCCGGGCGGCACGTTGAACTGGGAGCGGATGGTGCGGATTTCTTTCGTTACGCCCTGGATGATTTCCATTTTGCGCACGGCTTCTTTATCGCACCAAGCCGGGTTGAATTCCGGGTACGCCTGTTGAAGCAAGAACTCCTCTTTCGCTCCCACATACGGGCGCAGGGACGCGGCGATTTCTTCTGTCACGAACGGGATCAGCGGGTGCAGAGCCTTGAGCGTGCCGTACAAAATGTTGACGCACAGGGCCATTACTTTTTCTTTTTCGTCCGTTTGGAAGCGTTGTTTGGCCAGTTCCACGTACCAGTCGCAGAAGTCGCCCCACAGGAAGTGATACAAAGCGTTCGCGGTTTGGGCGAGGTTGTATTTTTCCACGCCTTCGCGCGCCGTTTTGACGGCGTTTGTGTAGCGGTCCACAATCCATTTGTCGGCGAGTTCAGTCAAATTTTCCGGCATGGCGAGCGGGCCGTTAATGCCTTCCATGTTCATCAAAATAAAGCGCGAAGCGTTATAGAGTTTGTTGCAGAAGTTGCGCGCGCCCGTGATGCTTTCTTCGGCGTAGGGAATGTCTTTGCCGGGAATCGCCTGCATTAAAAGGGAAAATCTCACCGCGTCGGTGCCGTATTTGGCGGTCATATCCAAAGGATCAATGACGTTGCCTTTGGATTTGGACATTTTCGCGCCCGTTTTGTCGCGTACGATACCGTTTAAAAACACGTCCTTAAACGGCAGTTTGCCCGTAAACGCCAGGCCGCTCATTACCATGCGCGCCACCCACAGGTACAAAATTTCGTACCCGGTAACGAGCGTGGAGGTGGGATAAAAATACTTCAAATCGTCGGTTTGTTCCGGCCAGCCGAATACGGATAAGGGCCACAGGGAGGACGAAAACCACGTGTCCAGCACGTCGGGGTCCTGTACGAGGTCGTGTCCGCCGCAGATAGGGCATTTTTCGGGCTTACCGAAAGAAACAATCGGCTTGGCGCCGTCCTCAAAAGACACTTTCGTCAGTTGTTTGTTGCCTTGTTTGTCGGTGGCAAAAGTTAAGCCTTTTTCGCTGCAGTGGCGGCAGTACCACACCGGAATACGGTGGCCCCACCAAATTTGGCGCGAAATACACCAGTCCTGCAAATTTTTCAGCCAGTTTACAAACGGCGTTTTCCACGATTCGGGGTGAAATTTCAGTTCGCCCGATTCGGCGGCCGCGATGGCCGGCTTGGCCAGTTCGTCCATTTTCACGAACCATTGTTCGCTCATAAACGGCTCGATGACGTTGTGGCAGCGGTAGCAGGTGGAAACGGCGTTGTTGTATTTTTCTTCTTTGACGAGCAGTCCCGCCGCGTCCAAATCTTTGACGGTTTCTTTGCGGCACAAATCGCGGTCCATACCCAGGTATTTTTCGGGGCAGTTAATCATCTTGCCTTTGTCGTTAATCACGCTGACGACGGGCAGATTGTGGCGTTGGCCGACTTCGTAGTCTGTTGCGTCGTGTGCCGGGGTGATTTTTAAAGCGCCGGTGCCAAATTCCAACTCCACCGCTTCATCGGCGATAATCGGAATCGCGCGGTTTGCAAGCGGGATAATCACTTTTTTGCCCACCATGTTTTTATAGCGTTCGTCTTTGGGGTTGACGGCGATGGCCGCGTCGGCGTAGATGGTTTCGGGGCGCGTGGTGGCGATGACGATTCCGTCGGAGCCGTCCTCCCCTTTATAGCGCAGGTGCCACAGTTTGCCCGCGTGCTGTTCGTGTTCCACTTCAATGTCGGATAATGCGGTGGAACAGCGCACGCACCAGTTGATTAAGCGTTTGCCGCGGTAAATATATTTTTTCTCCCACCATTGGCGGAAACATTCGTAAACGGCTTTGGCGCGTTTTTCGTCCATGGTAAAGCGAATGTCGGACAAATCCAAACTCCAGCCCATTTTGCGGAACTGGTTGAAAATGGCGTTTCCGCATTCGTTGTACCAATCCCAGACGGTTTCGATAAATTTTTCGCGTCCCAGATCGTGGCGGGATTTGTGTTCTTCTTTGGCGAGTTTTTTCTCGATTACGTTCTGCGTGGCGATGCCGCCGTGGTCCGTTCCCGGAACCCAGAATGCTTCTTCGCCAAACATGCGGTGGGAGCGGATGAGTACGTCCTGTAACGTATCATTGAGGGCGTGCCCCATGTGTAAGGCGCCCGTAATGTTGGGCGGCGGGATAACGATGACAAAAGGTTTTTTGGTTTTATCGGCTTTGGCGGCGAAAAGTTTGGCGTTTTGCCATTTTTCGGCCAGCTTTTTTTCTACTTCCTGCGGTTCATACGCTTTAGGTAACATTTTTTTCTTCCTCGGTTTTTTAAATTGCGTGATGTGACTTCACGCGTAACCTATCTATATTTTATCAATTATAAAGGGCAAAAAAACGCCCCGGCTTGTTAGGGCCGGGGCTAAAGGTTAGTTTTTGCGGGGCAGCGGAGTGATGCGGCATTCCTCAAAGAAATCTAAGTTTTTGTCGTATGCCGTGCTGTCCACTTCCATTAAAGAAAGAAGCGAGTGGGATATGTTGTCGTGTGAGAAGTGCC
>CALYRQ010000031.1 GCA_945483375.1 uncultured Elusimicrobia bacterium | reverse complement strand
GTTTTATATTAAAATTTTTCTCAAAAAAATCTAAAGATAATGTTCTTATATTTGCATGAATGAACAAAGAGCCAGGATTATTATATTCGTAAGTGTCCTGACAAGAAGAATCTAAGTCTACTCCAGCTAAAACATTAATACCAGCTTGGCGCAAACCACAGGTCATTCCGCCCCCACCGCAAAAAAAATCCACTGCTTTAAGCTCATTCTTAGTTTTCATATCAATTCCCTACTTTATCATACCAAATTATCGGTTTTTAGCCCATAAATTCCCCCGGTATTGCCCGGGGGATGATTAAAGCCTTACCCCTTACGACCATTTCACCCCTCCCATTTTTCTTCCGGCGGAACAAATTCGCTCCGTTTAAAACTTTGCTTGATAGTGATTTCAGTTCCGTTCCGCTTATACAATTTCCATTCAAAATTTTCCTTATCGGTTTCCGCTATGATACGAGCAACGGAGTAATATTTGTTTTCGGCTTCTGCCATATCAATCGCCGCCAAAAACGCTTCCTCCTCAAGAAAACGGGTTTCTTTAACGACTCCTGTTTTATTTTCAATAATCAAATAAAGTGGTTTTAACATTTTCGCACTCCAAAAATTCTTGCTATTTTCTTGCTACTGTTTTGGCTCCGCGCTCTATACACCGCACGCAGAGCGGGCCGTTTTCAGTACGGCGAACGTCCTCGGCAAAAAACTGGTCGCCGCAATGGGCGCAAAATTCAAATGTTTTCATATAGGTCGCACCTCTCGCTTTTGGGTTCGTAAAATTCCGCTCTGTGGTTCCCGCTCTCGTATTTGGGCAGTTTGGCGGCTTCAAAATAGCGGCATTTCTGCGTATGTACAGCGCGGATAAATCCGTCAGGGTCCAATCCGTTGCGGCGTATTTCCGGCCAATACGCTACGCCAAAATCCGCCTTGCCGCCGTTTAGCTTGTACGGGCAACCTAACCCGTCATAATACTTCACGTCGCCGCAGAACGGGCATTCGGCACGGTAACAAACAAGCGTCGTTTTTCCGCCAGATTCCACCAAAAACACGGGTAACGAAACATAAATCCCGTGATAGCGCGGTGCCAGTTCGTCGTCCGCCTTTCCTTTGGGTTTATTCCAACAGTTCCGGCAGCTGTCCGGCTGGTAAGGCAGAACGGTGCTTTTGTAAGCGTCTGACGCTTTTTTACTTCGCATAAACCCCTCCCGCCAAGCGTTTTTTGGCTTCGTGATAGTATTCCGGCAGATTGCGGCAAACGGCCTCATAGCCGCCGGAAAGCCCCGCTTTTTCCAACCGCTCCACACAGACGCGGATCACAGCCAGCCCCACGGAGATATCTCCGCCGCAAAATTTCAAAATGTCGCTTAAACAGCGGCAGTTGCGCTTAAACCATACGGCGATTTGGTCTTTGGTTTCCAACTCTTCAAACTCCGCCAAAACGGCGTTTGAAAATTCCTGCAATTTATTTAATTTCGGTTTCGGGTTCACTTGCCCTGCGGCAAGGGCCGCAGTATGTTGTTTATTTATATCTGTTTCTGTTTCTGTATCTGTTTCTGTTTGCCGCTTGCGGGTGCCGACGGCAGATAAAGCGGCGGTGCCGCCGTCTGAAAGTTTGCGTTTTTCGTTCGTCTTTTGCGCCCCTAAACGGCCCGCTTTTTTCTTTTGTTTCAGCGCGCTGACGCTCTCGTTTTTCCAACCGATTAACATATCAAACAACGCCTTTTCGGCTTCCGTTTGCGGCGCGTAATCGGTTGCGTTTTCAAACGCCTGCTCACAAATGCCCAATATGGCGCGGCCGATTTGCTCGGGGCTTAAACGGCGGCTTTTAGCCAGCAAATCCGCCGTATATACTTTCACATAGGGGATTTTCATACACTCCCCCCGACCTTCAAATCCTGCTCCAGTTCGTCCAAATCGGTAATCGCTTGGGTGTAATTCTTGGCCGTATAGCGCAGCACGCGGTACCCCATAACGGTCGCCAAGTTGTATTTTTCGCAGTCGGTGGAATACCCGCCCACACTCGTATGGCGGGCTTTGCCGCCGAAGATTCCCTCATATTCCACAATTACGTTTAAACTAGGGATAAACCAATCCGCCCGAAAACGTCTGTTGGGGCAGAATCGGTACTCCGCGCGCAATTCTTTGCCGTATCTTTCGGCCAAAATCGCGCCCAGTAAAAACTTTTCTTTGGTGTGGGTATTTCGGGGCGACAGTTTTAAAAAATTAAATTTCATTTGTTTTTAACCTCGTTTTTAATGGCCCGCAATTTCCGTTCACACAAGCGGCATCCGGGCCCTTTGCCAATGCTCCAACGGTTACATTTCAAACATTTAAAAATCATTGTTACACCTCCAAAAGTGGGTGGCGGGGAGGTGCGCCGCCACCCAAGGCCCGCAACTAGGCCCAAAGTTCGGCTTTCATCGCTTTAAAAAGCCCCAAGGCTTTAAAAAACGCCAGCTTAGCCTCGCGCAAACTAACGTCGCGCGGTTCAAAATCCGCCGGATCCGTTTTACCAAAGCGCACTACTTTGGCGCCGGCAACGCGCAAGCCGTACATTTCCTCAAACGCAATCGCGTACGCTGCCACCTGAAGCGGATATTCATCCCGCAGAGCGTTGGACGTTTTCCAGTCCAAAATAATGATTTCGTCTTTGTCATTCACACCGACGGAATCCAGCCGACCACCAAATCCCCATTCGGGGCTTGCCACCGGAATATCGCCCGAAATAATGCGGATTTTTTCTTTGCTCATCCAGTCAATGAAGTTGGTAAAACCGACCACGCTTTCTTCGTCCAGTACGGGGTCTTTGCCCAAAATATAGGCGTCAATGGCTTCGTGTACGCGGGTTCCCAAATCCGCGGCGGCGTCCTTTAACCTGTCCGGCTGGCGGTCTGCGATTTTAATGATTTCGGCCACGTTTTCGTAACCGAGGGTTATACCGCCATCCAATGCGCCAAAAAGCTCGTTTTGCGCCAGTTTTAGAGCTTCCCGCCGCGCCCAAATAGCAAGCGCATTGGACTTTCCGTTATCAATTACGCCCAAGATTTTCGTAACGGAGGGGTAGTCCACCCCTCCGGCCGTGTAAATGTGGGCGCGTCGTACGACGCGAAATTCAACATCGATTTTAGGTTTAGGAAGTGCGGTAATCATATTAGAATGGCACCTCCTCCACCTGCGCGTCCTCCGGCAACGCTTCAATATGGTTTATGCGTTGGCGCAAAACACCCTGTTGGTCTTTCTCGCTGAAAACGTACGCCTGAAAGCGGCGGCCTACAAAAGCCGACGGCTCAATGTTGATTACGCCTTTTTCATCCGGCACGGCCCCGAGTACCTTTAAAAAGTGAAGCGCGATTCCGTGGCCTTTTTTCCCCGCCGGAATCAAATAAATGGAATGATACGTCCAACGGTTATACGGCCATTCCGGATTGTTGAGGTATTCAGCAAGCCCCAGTTTAAAATCCAGCTTCGGGTCGCCGTTTTTGCTCGTGCCGCCGTCGGTTACTTCCAACACTTCCAGCGTATAGGTATTGTCCGGAATAATGTATCGTTCGTTGCTTCCGGCTCTTTCGAATTCGTTTACGTCTACGGGAAACTGCATCATAATGTTTTTTCCTCCTGTTTAGTTCGCCGGAGCGATATTCAGTAAAACATACTGCCCCGGATTATTTACTACGGCTTTGATTTTAACGGCTTTGCCCATCAAGCTGACCGCTTGTATGTTCATAGCCTGCGAAAACGTAACCAACGCCTCTTTTGCGCCTTTTAAAAACAGCTCCCATTTACCTTGTCCGCTGTTTTTGATTTCCGCAAGAACGCCCACGCGTTCAAAAAGTCCTTTTTCGGGAAACGCTTCCACAACGACAGAAGCCAGTTCTTCCGCCGCGGGTTTAGTCTGCGCCGGCGCGGATTTCTTGGGGGCGACGGTTTGGAGTTTTAACGGGGCTTTTTGGACGGACGGTTTAGGGGTCGCAGTTTGCACGGGGGCCGCTTGGGGCTGCGCCGCGGTCTGTTCGGTTGCAGAAGCCGGCGCGGGGGCGGCTTCTACGCCGTCATTCAGCCACGCGTTTAATATATCCGCCACATCTTTGCCGGGCTTATTAAAGATTTGCCCGTTCAGTTCCGGACAGCGGGTTTTGGATACGATAAACATATTTTCCGGCGTCATTTCCGCCAATACGTCAAACTCGTATTCAATGCCCTCTTTCTGAACGGGGGCCAATCCGATTTTAACGGGCTTCTTTTTGCCATTTTCTTCCTGCATATCGTATGCAGTTTTTACACGCAAAGTAGTAACGATATGGATCGGCGCGGTAAGCAGTTTTTGGGTAAGCGCATTTTGGATGGGCGCCACTTTGGCCCAGGCTTGGAATTGGTTGGAAATTTTCATTTTTTCCCGGTCGGCCAATTCCAAAAGGCCGTTTTTACCGTTGTAGGCGTGCGAAAGGCTGTCAATAATAATTACGTCAAAACCTTCCGCCACCGCCGCGTCAATGGCTTTTATAAAGTTATTGGGGTGGCAGTCCGTCAAAGACAGCGTGCAAAAATCAAACAAATTCGCATATTTGCTTGCACTGTTGCCCTCCGTATCCACCACGCAAACCTTTTTGCCAAGGTATTGCGCTATGTTCAGCGCGCTGTACGTCTTGCCCGAGCCACTGGGGCCGGTTAATGCCATTCTTAATTTGGCTTTTTGTTTTGTTGCTTTTTTAAACACCATAGTTGCTACCTCCAAGTTTGGGTTTGTAATGATTCCAAATGCTTAATTTCGCTTTCAATTTGGGTTAGAAAACCTACATTTTGCGCAATATGTTTTTCAACAAACGCCCTGTCTAATGCAGTAGGCCACATACTTTGCAATTCAGCGATAAGAGACCGGACCTTCTTTTGCCGTGCTTTTAATGCCCGCATTTTATAGGATTCGTGATATGACATTTTCTGTCCTTTTATAACTGGGCGGCATTTCGGCCCGCCGCCCAGCTAACCTTTTTAGTTTTTCTTTAACCCCTTACGCCTGTGCGCGGGGCGGGCAGCCCCCTCACTCTGCCGCACCTGCCACTGCGTCCGTGCGTCAAGGGTTAAGCCATACTATTTTTAGGCGTCATTCCCGAAGGATGTAATCGGGAATCTCAACCTATTTCATAAAGAACAACCGCGAAATTTTGCCATCGCGCCCGGCTTACAGGATGACCGCCTGCCTCGGGCCCGTTTGGACTGCGGCGCAGTTAAAATCTATCGGGCGCGATATGTTCGTTTTTACCGTAGGAGATCAGGGATGAAGGCCCTGCGCGCCCGTCCGGTTCGTTAAGCCGGAAAATTTGCGTCCCACGCCCAAAAGTACAGCAAAGTTAGGGCGTTCATCATTACCGCCAGCGCGGCAAAAGCCAGCCAGTCCGGCCAAGTTTCGGGAGTGCTTAAAAATTGCAAAAGGGTTTTCATAACTCGTCCTCACTAAGTCCCATATACTTCGCCACTACTTTGCGTAAAAACACCCATTTACGGCGGCCTTTCGGGCGAATTGATGGAATAATACCTGCCGCCGCCAACTCACACACCCGCCGTGTGGATAACCCTAACAATGCGGCCACATCATCCGTAGTTAAGGTTGCCGTTACTTTATCGCGTTTATTGTTCATAGTGCCCCTCTAAATACCGAAATTTGCTAAAATAAAAACCGATAGTATACAACCGCCCTGCATGGCGTGGGCTTGCGCCCTGTTGTATATCTATCGGTTTTCCCGTGTGAACTGGATAATCTTACGGGTTGTCCCCCGTAAAAACGTTGTCTAAACTTGCTGTTCTACTTTCCATTTCACACGCCGCTTAATTGCGGTTACGCGCGTTTATTGCAGTAACGCGGTAAGACTGTTTTGTACAAGGATTGCGCCTTGCTAATTAAATACTAGTTAATAATAAACTAGTTGTCAAGGCCTAATTTTAATATTTGGCCATTTTACGACGAGGAAATAAAAATATTTATGACAAAAAACGAACTCTTACAACACATAAATGACGGCCAAACAAGAGGGGCGCAAGCAAAACTAGCTAGTGATTTGCAGATTTCCACTGCCTCCGTTGCAAATTGGTTTAGCGGAAAGAGTTTCCCCGCAGCTGAAAATATAAAGAAGATGGCAAAACTTTATAGTTTGACGGAAAGTGAAATAAAAAAAATATTTTTAGAAGAAGGCAGAGAGTTTTCTTCCTCTTTAAAAGCGATTCCTTTAACGGACAAAAACACCATTTCCCTGCCCATTTTGGCCGACGTGCCTGCCGGCCTGCCGGAATTTTCCGACGCAGACGTGGAAACTTTTTGGGATATCCCCCGTTGGGTATTCCCCGGCGCAGATTTTGTTGTAAAGTGTAATGGCGATTCCTTGGAGCCGAAACTCCACCTCGGCGATTATTGCGTTATCCGCAAGACCGAAGAACCTATCAACGGCCGCGCGATGGTGGTAAAAACGGAACACGGAATTTGTATGAAAGTAATCAACAAGCTCAAAGACGGCGTGATTGAGCTTCGCTCCACAAACCCAAAATACAAGCCTTTCATCCCGGAAGAACTTACTATCGTCGGCTTAATTATTGGCCATTGGAGCCGAGACGATAAAGAAAACTGGAACGGTTTAACGGAGTAACCTTTTTGAGGGCTTGGCAAAGCAACTGCAAGTGATATACTATATGTGTTAGGAGGGAACAAATGAAAAGAACCTATTTTTTTATTGCAAAAGGGATTGGCTCTTTATTAAATATTTCCGGCCACTCTACAAGCGGGAATTACAAGTATAAAACTCCCGTAAGTGATAGACTGGCGCTTAACTCTTACGCTATGAACGCTTGGGCAAAAATGGAACGGAGTTTTAACAATGACCGATAAAACCATTACGGAATCCTCCAAAGAAGTCATCTCGGAACTAAAAAAAGAACACCCCGAAATAAAACAGCTCCCGCCGGAAAGCCAAGCTATTGTTAGTAAAATTGTGGCGCAAGTTTTTTCGGGGCCGCTTCCCCCTCCTGCTGTATTGGCAGAATACAAAAAAATTGACCCTTCTATTCCCGCCCGTTTATTGCAGTTAGTGGAAAAAGAACAAGCCGCGCGGTTGGAATGGAATAAAAACGAAGCTGAATGTAAAAAGAAAGATTTAAGCAACGTCCACTTTGGTCAAATTGCAGGTACTTTATTAGTGATATTTTTAGCTATATGTGGCCTTGTTGCGCTATATATGGGGGCCTATACTGTAGCAGGCGTTATTTTCGGAACGACTATTCTATCCCTGTTCAGCGCGAAAATATTTACCAACCGCAAAATGTAACCCGTACTAAAAAATAGAATAATGCGCCAATATTTACTCGCATTTATCTTGTTGTTGATCGCGCCACTTGGCGTAGCCCAGCAAGAAGTAAAACCACAAAACTTTAATAAGGTGTCGCTTGCGTCGGTATACGACGGCGACACCTTCAAAGTCTATTTGGCGTGCCGGTACTCCATATTTTGCAAAGCAATGCCGGTACGGGTGCGCGGCGTGGACTGCCCCGAAATGCGCGGCGGAACCGAAGAAACCAAGGCGGCAGCCAAAGCCGCAAAAGCGTTTACCAAGAAATTTTTAAAAAGTGGCAAAATCTTACTCCGAAACTGCGGACGCGACAAATACTTCTGGCTTCTGTGCGACGTAAAAGTCAACGGGAACGATTTAGGCACCGCCCTAATAGAAGCCGGACACGCCGTACCGTATGACGGCGGAACAAAACAGCAATAAAGACATTTGACCCCTTGACAAAACGTATCTTATATGATACACTTATACTATGAAAAGAGAGCAAACGGTATTATTTTCAAAATGGTTTAATAA
>CALYRQ010000030.1 GCA_945483375.1 uncultured Elusimicrobia bacterium | reverse complement strand
GCCTTGCACTTGGGGCATTCGAAATGTTCGCCTTCGATGTAGCCGCATTTGGGGCAGACGCTGAACGTGGGCGTGATGGAGAAATACGGCAGGGTGTATTTTTCGCATACCGTTTTGATAAATTTCTTCATCGCTTCCAAATTTTTAATCTTTTCGCCGGTGAAAATATGCTGTACCGTGCCGCCGGTGTATTTGGACTGGATGGTGCTCTGCAGGTCGAGCATTTCAAATACGTCGTCGGTATAGTTTACGGGCAGCTGCGAAGAGTTGGTATAGAAAGGCTGGTGGCCTTGTTTATACATGGCTTCGTTGGCGCAGATAATTTCCGGGAATCTTTCTTTATCCAGTTTGGCCAGGCGGTAAGACGTGCCTTCGGCCGGTGTGGCTTCCAGGTTGTAGTTGTTTCCGGTTTCTTCCTGAAATTTAACGAGCGTTTCGCGCATGAACGTTAACACTTTTTCGGCAAACGCTTTGCCTTTTTCGGTGCCGATGTCTTCCCCAATCAGGTTGACGGCCGCTTCGTTAAGGCCTACGAGGCCGATAGTGGAGAAGTGGTTTTTCCAGTATTCGTTAAAGCGTTGGCGCACGGAGCGCAGGTAGAAGCTCATGTACGGATACAGGTTGCCTTTGGTAAAGCGTTCGATTACTTTGCGTTTGATTTCCAAACTGGTTTTGGCCACTTCCATGCGGTCTTTTAAATTGGCGAAGAATTCGTCTTCGGTTTTGGACAAGTAGCCCAGGCGCGGCAGGTTGATGGTTACTACGCCGATGGAACCCGTCAGCGGAGCGGAGCCGAACAGACCGCCGCCGCGTTTTCTCAGTTCGCGGTTGTCGATACGCAAGCGGCAGCACATCGAGCGGGCGTCTTCGGGGTTCATGTCGGAGTTAATGAAGTTGGCAAAGTACGGAATACCGTATTTAGCCGTCATTTCCCACAACGGGGCGAGTTTGGGGTTGTCCCAGTCGAAATCTTTGGTGATGTTGTACGTGGGAATCGGGAACGTGAACACGCGCCCTTTGGCGTCGCCCGCGAGCATGACTTCGCAGAACGCGCGGTTAAGCATGTCCATTTCATTCTGGAATTCGCCGTACGTTTTGTCCTGCAGTTTGCCGCCGATGATGACGGGCTGGTCTTTATAATAAGACGGCACCGTCAGGTCCAGCGTCAGGTTCGTAAACGGGGTTTGGAAGCCCACGCGGGTGGGTACGTTTACGTTAAACAAAAATTCCTGCAGGGCCTGTTTTACTTCTTCGTAGGTCAGTTGATCATAATAGATAAAGGGGGCCAGCAGGGTGTCAAAGTTGCTGAAAGCCTGCGCGCCGGCGCTTTCGCCCTGGAGCGTATAGAAAAAGTTGACTACCTGGCCGAGCGCGGTGCGTAAGTGTTTGGCGGGTTTGCTTTCGGCTTTGCCGACGACGCCCGTAAAACCGCTGAGCAGTAAATCCTGCAAGTCCCAGCCTACGCAGTAAGCGCCCAAAAGGCCGAGGTCGTGCAGGTGCAAATCGCCTTCCGAGTGCATGCGTTTTACGTTGTCCGGGTAAATTTTGTTCAGCCAGTACACTTTGCTGATTTCGGACGAAATGTAGTTGTTCAGCCCCTGGAGCGAATAACCCATGTTGCTGTTTTCGTTTACCTGCCAGTCGATTTTTTGTAAATACTGGTCTACCAGGTCCACGTTAAATTTGGAGGAAATTTCGCGCATGCGGGCGTGCTGGTCGCGGTACAGAATGTACGCTTTGGCCGTTTTGTGGTAGTTGGAGGTTAACAGTACGTCTTCCACAATGTCCTGCACGTTTTCCACGTTGGGCACGGTGTCGGAATAAAGCTGTTGGATGATGTTAATGGCGCGGATGGTCAATTTTTTGGCGGTTTCCGCATCAAATTCTCCGGTGGCTTCGGCGGCTTTGGCGATGGCTTTGGTGATTTTTTTGGAATCAAAACGTTGGGTGGTACCGTCTCTTTTGACGATATGGGTGATGACTTCGGAGTTTTCCATAATAGTTAAGTGTCCTGATAGAAATTTGCCGCTAACAAACTAACGACTTTTAAAATTCTGACAAAATCCGACTTAAAATGCAAATCCCGTCTAAGCAGATTGTTTTGTAAAAGGCCGGATTTTGCGGCCTCCGTCGGAAAAAACGAACTTTTTGCGTGTCCGGCGGTGCGCGGCGTTACCGGTCGTTAATAGTAATTATTACTAATAACGCGGGTGCTGTCAACTTTTTTTTAGACCTATATAAATAATGGTTAAAAAATAAGCAAATCGGGCGTTAAAAGAAAATTGCGGCGCGGGAATAAAATGCGTGCGCGGACGCAAAAAAATATTTTTGCCGTCGTAAACACGAAAAACGCGTTTTCTAACCTTTCTTTGGGGTTGACGGAACGCGGGCAAACTGGTTTAATTAAAAAAAGGAAGAAAGGGGGAATATATGGATTTTTACCAGTGGTGTGTTTTAGTCGCGGTAGCGGCTTTTGTAGTGCTTGTCGTTTTTGCGGTGCGCACGCTGTTGCAGGTTACGCGCACGGCCGAAGCGGTGGAGTATCTGTCCGTTACAACCGCGGAAAATGTGGAAAAAACGAAAGGCGCGTTTGCGCTGATTGAGAATGTATCTTCGCTTTTGGATTCTTCTTTTTATAAAGCGATGAAACTGGGTATAGATTTGGTCCGGCGCATTCGCAAATAAAATACGCTTTGCTGTAAAAAGGCCCGCTTTCCGGCGGGTCTTTCCTTTTATAGGGGCGGTTAGTGGCGGGTAAAGTTTAAAAATGGTAAAATAAATCCAATCGTATTTCTATTTTAAATCCGAGGATTTTATGGACACCAAACTCATTACGGAAATTACCGGCTGGCTTAAAACCACCGACTTGGCCGAATTTTGCTACGAAAAAGACGGCGACTGCATTGAAGTAAAAACGAAAGAAGCCCTTCCCGAACCCGCCCATTTTGAATGTTCTTTAACGGCGGTAACGGCCCCCGCAATCGGCATTTACCGCGCGGCGGACAAAGGCAAAAACCTGGTTTTGAAAGAAGGTCAGGCCGTAAAAGAGGGCGACGCGCTCGGTTTGGTGGAAACCGTCTCCCAAAAACATAAAATCACCGCTCCTTTAAGCGGTAAACTCCGCGTGGTAACCGCGCAGGACGGCGCAGCGGTGGAATTTGGCTTGCCGCTTTTCTTTATCGAAAAATAGGAGCCGTCCATGTCCGCTGAAATCAAAATTACCCCTTTTAAAAAAGTATTAATCGCTAACCGCGGCGAAATCGCGTTGCGCGTCATCCGCACGCTCAAAGAAATGGGCATTAAGTCCGTTGCCGTTTATTCGGAAGCGGACCGCAACTCCCTGCACGTGCGCATGGCCGACGAAGCCGTTTGCATCGGTGCGGCGCCGTCCCCGGTCAGCTATTTGAATATCGACGCCATCGTTACCGCCGGTAAAATCACCGGTGCGGACGCGGTGCACCCGGGCTATGGTTTCCTGTCCGAAAACGCCGACTTCGCGGGCGCCGTCACCAAGGCCGGCATGACGTTTATCGGGCCGACCGCCAAAGCCATCGAAATGTTGGGCGTCAAATCCACCGCGCGCGAGATTGCCGTCAAAGCCGGCGTGCCGATAACTCCCGGTTCCGACGGCGTAGTGGGCAAAAACTTCCGCGAAGTGGCCCGCAAAATCGGTTTTCCTATCATGATTAAAGCGTCTTTGGGCGGCGGCGGCAAAGGAATGCGCGCATGCTTGAAAGAAGAAGATTTGGAACTGATGATGAAAACCGCCCAGGGCGAAGCCAAAGCCAACTTCGGCGACGACCGGGTGTATTTCGAAAAACTCGTTTTGAACCCGCGCCACATTGAAGTACAGGTGGCGGGCGACAATTACGGCAACGTCGTGGCGTTTGCCGAGCGCGACTGCAGCATGCAGCGCCGCCACCAAAAACTGGTGGAGGAATCCCCGTCCCCGTTTGTGGATGAAAAAACGCGCGCCAAACTGCGCGAAGCCGCGTGCAAGCTCGTCAAAGCCGCCCAATACCGCGGCGTGGGCACCGTGGAATTTTTAATGGCGCAGAATAAAGAATTTTACTTTATGGAAGTGAATACGCGCCTCCAGGTGGAGCACCCGGTAACGGAATCCGTCTGCGGACAGGACTTGGTTAAAATGCAAATCCAAATCGCGCAGGGCGAACCGCTCCATATTACGCAGGAAGAAGCGGCCGTGATTAAATGCCACGCCATCGAACACCGCATCAACGCCGAAGACAGCGAACGCAACTTTACTCCGTGCCCGGGCACCATCGAAGAGTGGATTCCCGCCGGCGGCCTGGGCGTGCGCGTAGACAGCCATATGTACACGGGCTACACGATTCCCAGCTATTACGACAGCTTAATCGCCAAACTGATTGTTACCGCGCCGGACCGCGCTCACCTGCTGGAACGCAGCCGCCGCTGTTTGGGTGAATTTCAAATCGTGGGCGTAAAGACTACGATTCCGTTCCACCAAAAAATCGTAAATAACAAAGATTTTGTGGCGGGCAACATGGATACGGGCCTTATCGAACGCATGATGGCCGCGGAAAAGGAAGCCGCCGGTGAAAGCAAAAAATAAAATTTTGGGGCCGCGCTCTCTCAAGAAATTTGTGGACGAACAGCGCGCTGCCGGAAAGAAAATCGTATTTACGAACGGCTGTTTTGATATTCTGCACGCCGGACACGTAAGCGTGTTGGAATTTTCCCGCTCCAAAGGAGACGTGCTGATTGTGGGTATAAACAGCGACGCGTCCGTTCGCCGCTTAAAAGGTCCCACGCGTCCTGTCAATACGCAGGCGGACCGCGCGCTGGTGCTGGCCTCGCTTGAAAGCGTATCCGCCGTCAGCATTTTTGAAGAGGATACGCCGTATAATTTGATTAAACTCGTGCGTCCCGACGTGCTCGTCAAAGGCGGGGATTATAAACCGTCGGAAATCGTCGGCAGAGAATTTGCAAAAAAAGTGGTTCGGTTTGCCTTATTAAAAGGCCGATCCACTACTAATATTATTAAAAAGGTAAGTAAATAACCCCCGGGTACGTTCTGTTCCCGTCGGTTTTGCGCCAAAAGGATAAAAACATGTCTGATATTTTTGAGAAATGCAGAAATTTCAAAGACGCCAAAATTGCCATGCGCATGGGTATTTACGGCTATTTCCAGCCGATTGAATCCGCGCAAGGGCCCGAAGTGGTGTTGGGCGGAAAGACCTATATTATGGCCGGTTCCAACAACTACTTGGGTTTGGCCAACGACCCCGAAATGAAAAAAGCTGCCAGCGACGCCGCCCTTAAATACGGTTCCGGCGTGGCGGGTTCGCGCTTTTTGAACGGCAACACCAAGGCGCTTGACGAACTGGAACAGCGCATCGCCAAATTTAAACGCAAAGAAGCGGGGCTTATTTTCTCCACCGGCTACCAGATGAACCTGGGCGTGGTGGGCTGCCTTCTTAAAAAAGGTGATTACGCCATCGTGGACAAGTTGGACCACGCCAGCATTTTGGACGGCGTAAAACTTTCCGACGGCGAAATGGTCCGCTTTAAACACAACGACATGGCGGATTTGGAACGCGTCATTTCCAAACTGCCCGAAGAAGCCGGCAAACTCATTATTGTGGACGGCGTATTCAGTATGGAAGGGGATATCTGCCCGTTGCCGGAAATCGTTAAAATCGGCAAAAAATACGGCGCGCGCATTATTGTGGATGACGCGCATGCGACGGGTATTTTGGGTAAAACGGGCCGCGGCACCTGCGAACATTTCGGCCTGGAAAACGGCGAAGTGGACCTGGTGGTCGGCACCTGTTCTAAAACGTTTGCCACCGTCGGCGGTTTCGTGGTGGGCGATGCGGACATTATCCATTATATCCGCCACAATGCCCGCAGCCAGATTTTCTCCGCCGCTTTGCCGCCCGCTTCCGTGGCGTCCATCACCAAAGCGTTGGAACTGATTGAAAACGACACTTCCCGCCGCGACAACCTGTTCCGCCTGACCGATAAACTTAAAAAAGGTCTGCGCGAACTGGGTTACGACCTCGGCCACAGCACGACGCCTGTAGTGCCCGTCCATGTCGGCAGCAACGAAAACTGCTTTAAAATGTGGAAAGCGTTGCATGAACTGGGAATTTTCTCGAACCCGGTTGTCAGCCCTGCGGTACCGCCCGGCCAGGCCCTTATGCGCCTGACGCTGATGGCCACGCATACGGACGAACACGTCAATAAAATTATTGACGCATTTGCCCAGGCAGGCCGTATGGTCGGTGTGATTAAATAGTTTCTATCCTGCAAAACCCCGTCAACCGGCGGGGTTTTGTTTTTTGTATTACTCCCAGACGCTCCAGGCGCACGCTTAAGGAGTTTTGCGGGAAAAAGGGGGAAATATGTCTGTAGAAATCCGTCAAATTTCCGATAAACAATTAAACGCTTTTGTTAACTTTCCGTTTGAACTGTACAAAAACAACCCGTACTGGGTCGGCGAGTTAAAAGCCGACACCAAAAAACTGTTGCGTGCGGACAATGCGTTTTGGACGCACGGCAAACGCGCGCTGTTTATGGCGTATAAGGAAGGCAAGGCCGTCGGCCGTATCGCCGCCATCGTTAACGACGCATTTAACGAATACCATAAAGAGAATATCGGCTTTTTCGGTTTTTTTGATTGTATTGAAGACGAAGCGGTTTCTTCTTCTTTGTTTGCCGCGGCCGAAACGTGGCTGCGCTGCCAGGGCGTTACTGCCGTGCGCGGCCCGGCCAATCCGTCGAGCAATCACGTTTACGGGCTTTTGGTGGACAGTTTCGATTCCATGCCCGCCATTATGATGCCGTATAACTACCCCTATTATGCCAAGCTGATTGAAAGCGCGGGCTTTAAGAAGGTAAAAGATTTGCTGGCTTTCCACCGCACGAAAGAAGATAAATTTTCCGAGCGGTTTATGAAAGTTTGTTCGCGCTGTGAACGCGCGGCCGGGATTACGCTCCGCCGGCTGGACCTTAAAAATTTGGCGAAAGAAGCTGAAATCATCCGCGAAATTTACAATAAAGCCTGGGCGCAGAACTGGGGTTTTGTGCCTCTTTCCAAACGTGAAATGGCCGATATAGTGGACGAACTCAAACTGATTGTCCGCCCCGAAGGCACTTGCGTGTTGGAAGTGGACGGCGTGCCCGCCGGGTTTTATATTGCGATTCCGAATATGAACCATGCGCTTAAAGAGCTGAAAGGCTCGCTGGCCAATCCGTTGCGCGTGTTAAAGGCAGTGCGTGCTTGGCGCAAAATTAAGGATGCGCGGCTGATTATGCTGGGCGTATCGCCGGAGTTTCGCAAACGCGGGATTGATCTCATTTTAATTAAGCACATTATTACGCACGGCGTGGCGGTATGGAACGAGGCGGAATTGTCGTGGGTGCTGGAAGATAACGACGGCATTATCCGCGGGATTATGGAGTGCGGGTGTCGCCAAAGCAAGCGCTACCGCCTGTATGAGAAGGGATTATAAAGACTGTACTTATCTTTTGTAATTCGCAGAACGGGCAGAAAGTATTTTTCTGCCCGTTCTTGCTTATTAGGATAAACAATTTTCCAAAACCTGCCGTCTTGCGCGTACCTTGGGGCTTACGTAATTACCACTACGCTGCGCCCCAACTTGTCCGCGCAATACGGGGCGGTTTTAAAAAATCATATAATCATCTATTGTGTTATTCTGCCCTCTTGAATAATAGCTGGTGTTAACTTTAGATTAGCGCACGAACCGCAAAGAAATTTTCTTTGCGGTTCGTTGCTTGTACGGGCAACCATTTTCCACATTTGGCTAACTTTGCGTTCCCTTGCCCTTGACGTGGCTACAGCCACGCCTATACGGACAACTGGCAACGCAAATTTAGCGCAAATCTGAAAAATCAGCCGAAGTAACGCAATATTATTCTGTCCTGCACGGCGTGGAGGAACGGCTGTTATAAAATAAAGTCATGCTGAGGGGCGGCCCGCAGGGTCTCAGCATCTACCGATTTATTTTGTTGTCATTCCGGCCATGGAGCCGGAATCCAGAATTGAGGTTGTTTCCTCGTTGCCGTCATCCTGAATTGACGCCTTTTCCACTTGGCGTCACC
>CALYRQ010000029.1 GCA_945483375.1 uncultured Elusimicrobia bacterium | reverse complement strand
GAGATAACTCATCCGATCCTAAAACCTCAGGATGTTCAAATATAAAATCTTGGATACATTTTTCATTAATTTCGCTATGATCTTTTAATGAAATCGTTTCCATCTTGATAAGTTTGGTCATTAGAATTTTACCTCTTTCTTGCCGATAAATGTTTTTACGGGATTAAAATGTTCGTCTAAAAGCGTAATATCCGCCGCAAATCCTGCCGCCAGTTTGCCAGTTTTGGGTAAGTTCATCAGCCGCGCCGGATTGCTAGACGCACAGGCGGCCGCTTCAGGCAGAGAATACCCAAAATCCACCAAATTTTGAATCCCGCGCGCCATCGTCAGCGCAGATCCGGCGATTACGCCGTCCGCTTTGCGTTTCCATACGCCGCCGTCAAAAATCACTTCTTCTCCGTTGGCGACAAAAGGCCCTTTCGTTTGTCCCGTGGGTTTTAAAGCGTCCGTCACCAGCACGATGTTTTCCGCGGGTTTTATGCGCTTTAAAAATGATACCACGTCCGGGTGAACGTGTACGCCGTCGGCGATGATTTCGCACGAAATATCTGGGTGCATCAGGACGGCTCCCGCGGCCCCGGGGGCGCGGTGCGTAAACGGGCGCATGGCATTAAATAAATGCGTTGCGTGCGTTACGCCGTGAGCGACTCCGGCCAGAAATTCGTCGTAGGTGGCGTTGGTGTGCCCGGCCTGGAGCAAAATGTGGTGCGTTAAACAAAACTCAATGACGGGGAGAATCCCGGGCAGTTCCGGCGCGAGCGTTACGGAAGCGATTTTACCCTCCGCCGCCTCATATAACCGTTTGAATACGTCCAAATCGGCGGGCGATATATCCTGCGGTTTCATCACCCCGGGTTTAGCGGGCGAGATAAACGGCCCCTCCAGGTGAAACCCCAAAATTTTGGCTCCCTGCTCCGTCCCCGCGGCGGGCGCCAGGGCGCGCAGTAAGCGTTCCATGTCTTCCGGCTTGCCGCAATACAGCGTGGGGCAGAACGCGGTTACGCCCTGTTTGGCAAGCTCGAGCGACATGTTGTTTAAATCTTCCGGCGTGCCGTTTTCCGGCCCGAAACCCGCAAAACCGTGAATATGCAAATCAATCAGCCCCGGGAACGCATACGCGTTGTTGCCATCCAGGTGCGGCAGGTCATGCGTTTGCGGCGGCCAGGGTTCCGTTTCCGAAAATACGCGGCGGATAAGGCCGTTTTCCACCCAAACGGAAGCATTGTTCAGTACCGTATTGTCCGTTACCGCGCGCACGCGGGTGAGGATAAACGTATCCGTCATAATTCCTCCGTTTTAAGCATCCAGTGGGTGGCGTTGGGCGATTGGGCCATTTGTTCGGCCAATTTTTCCCGCGCCGGGTTCGTCAGCTGGCTGCAGGCCTGCGGGTCCGCCAGCAGGGTAGCGTGCGGGTGGAGTTTTAAAGCAGTAAGCGGGCAGTTTATGTCCTGACCCGGCTGCATAACGCGCGCAACGGCCTGGGCTTTTTTGTCGCCGGAGGCCAGGAATAACACTTCTTTGGCGTCCGTTACCGTGCCGATACCTACGGATAAAGCGGTTTTGGGGACGCGGTTTTCGTCGTTAAAAAAGAACCGCGCGTTAGCCTGAATTGTGCTGGGCGTAAGTTCCACCTGGCGCGTGCGCGTGTTGAACGCGGAGCCGGGCTCGTTAAAGGCGATATGCCCGTTGCGGCCCACGCCGCCTACAAATAAATCAATTCCGCCCGCGCGTGCGATGGCCGCTTCGAACGCGGCGCATTCGGCGGCCGGGTCGGGTGCTTCGCCGTTTAAAATGTGTGTATTTTCGGGGGGGAGATTTACCTCGTCAAACAAATGGCGGCGCATGTAGCTGTGGTAGCTTTGCGGGTGGTCGTGCGGGAGGCCGGCGTATTCGTCCATATTAAACGTTACGACGTTTTTAAAATCAAGCAGTCCCGCTTTGTGAAACAGGCGCAGGTTGGCATACATATCCACCACGGTACCGCCTGTGGGCAGCCCCAGCACAAAAGGTTTTTCGGGGGTGGGGGAAAACGCGCTGATTTTTTCTTTAATATACGCCGCTGCCCACAGGCCCAGGTTGATATTTGTTACCACTAACCGCATAAAACACCGTCTCTCCGTTTACTTCAAATAAGGTTTAATTTCATCGGACAGCAAATCCGCTTCCGGCCCGATGACTACCTGCACGCTGCCCGCTTGGTTTTTTACCACGCCGCGCGCGCCCAGCTGTTTTAACGCTTCCGTATCCACCGCATCTGCATTTTTTACTTCCAGGCGCAGTCGGGTGGCGCAGGCGTCCAGGGTTAAAATGTTTTCTTTGCCGCCCAACGCCGCCAAATAGGCTTGCCCGCGCGTAAGCGGCGCGTCTTGCGCCGGTGTTTGCGGGGCGGCGGTTTCTTCCGGCTTGGCTTCTGCTTGCGCCGGGGCGGTTTGCGCGGCGGGAGCGTCTTCCCGTCCGGGCGTTTTTAAGTTCCATTTGGTGATGACGAATACAAACAGAAAATAATACAGAAGCCCGTACACCAGCCCTACCGGGATTAACAGCCAACCGTTTGTACCGATTCCATAGCTGAGGAGATAGTCAAACAGTCCGGCTGAAAACGTGAAACCGAGTTTTACGTTAAGCGCGTTCATGACCGCCATGGAAATACCCGTCAGCACGGCGTGTAATACGTAAAGCGGGAATGCCAGGAACATAAAGGCAAATTCGATGGGTTCGGTAATGCCTGTTAAAAACGAGGTTAACGCCATGGAAAGCAAAATCCCCGCAGTGGCTTTTTTACGTTTGGTGTCGGCGGTTTTAATCATGGCAAGACAGGCGGCGGGCAGGCCGAACATCATAACGGGAAAGAAGCCTGCCATAAAAGCGCCCGCCTGCGGGTCGCGCGCAAAAAAGCGCGCCAAATCGCCGTGTACGACGGTATCGATACCGTTTTGTACGGTGGCAAAGTCGCCGAATTGCAGCCAAACAAGGTTGTTTAAAATGTGGTGCAGTCCGAGCGGAATCAGCAGGCGGTTGGCGAGGCCGTAGAAAAACAGCCCGACGTTGCCGGAGCTAATCGTCCAATCCCCAAATGCGGCGATGGCGCGCCCTATGGGCGGCCAGATAAAATACGCCAGCACGGCCAAAAGCAAGCAGGCCGCGCCCGTTACAATGGGGACGAACCGCCGTCCGCCGAAAAACGCCAAATACGGGGGCAACTGGAGGGTTTTGTATTTATTGTATAAAAGCCCGGCGGTTACGCCTGTTATAATACCGCCCAGCACGCCCACGTTAATGGACGGATCGAGCGCGCCGAGGGCGGCGGTCATAATTACGTAGCCGATAAAGGCCGAAAGCGCGGCCGCGCCGTGGTTTTCGTCGGCAAAGCCGATGGCCACACCTACGGAAAAAATGACGGGCAGGTTGTTAAATACCGCTCCCCCGGCCTGGCTGATAAAGGCGATGTTTAACAAATCCGGCTGGCCGAGGCGCAGTAAAAGCCCCGCCACGGGCAGTACCGCGATGGGAAGCATTAAGGCTTTTCCTAATTTTACGAGGGATCCACCCGTCAGAGCGGCAAAACGTTTTACGGCGTTCATAAGGCCTCCTTGGTGTTATACGCCAAATTTTTCCCGCACGAAGGCGCGTACTTCGGGGGCGTCGGCGAGTGTCAGCGCGTGCTGGGCGCCTTCGCAACATTCTGCGGCGTTTAAGCGGCGAATCAGATTTTTGGTGCGCGCAACGGAGCCCGCTCCCACGGCCAGTTCCGTTACTCCCAAGCCGACGAGCAGCGGCACCGCCGCCATATCGCCCGCCATGGCGCCGCAAACGGCAACGGGCTTTTTATATTGCCGGGCTCCCTGGCACGTAAACGAAATCAGTTTTAATACGGCCGGGTGCAAATGGTCGGCGCGCGTGCTGAGTTCTTTGTGTCCGCGGTCGATGGCCAGGGCGTATTGCGTCAAATCGTTGGTGCCAAGAGAGAAAAAGTCCGCCCGTTTGGCGAGCTGGCCAGCCGTTAGAGCGGCCGAAGGAACTTCTACCATAATGCCGGTTTGTACGGCGTCTTTTACGCCCAAGGCGGCGGCTTCTTCAGAAATTAATTGTTTAAAAAAGTCCACTTCGTCGGCAAATGAAATCATGGGCAGCATAATGCGTACGTTTTTTAGCGGATGCACGGAAAGCAACGCGCGCAGCTGCGTGCGGAAAAACGCCTGGTTTTTAGCAAACGCGCGTACGCCGCGTACGCCGACGATGGGGTTTTCTTCTGGCGCGATATTGACGAAGGGGAGCGGTTTGTCGCCCCCGGCGTCTAAGGTACGGAAGGTGACGGGGCGTCCGGCGGCCGCGTCCAGCACCGCCTGGTAGACGGAACGCTGTTCTTCTTCCGTTGGCATAAAGGCGCGTCCCTGGAATAAAAATTCCGTGCGCACCAGCCCCATTCCGTCCGCTCCGCTTTTGGCGGCGCGTGCGGTTTCGGCGGGGCCGGATACGTTGCCTTCCACTAAAATGTGCAGGCCGTCTTGGGTGAGCGCGGGCTCAAAAGCCGTTTTGTCGGCGGCTTCGGCCGCTTGGTCCGACTGGCGCACCCGGGCATCAAAATCTTTGAGCTGCTGTTCGCTTGGCGCAACGACGGCTTTGGCCGCATCCGCGTCGAGCAGAATTTCCGTTTGGGGCGGAATTTGAAGCACTGCGTTTCCCGCGCGTACCAACGTGGGAATTCCGCGGTTGCGCAGCAAAATACCCGCGTGTGCGGTGGGGGAACCCGACGCCAGCAGGACGCCCGCCGTGTGTTCCGGCAGGGCGGATACGTCGGACGGAAGCAAATCTTCGGCCACCACAATACTGCCTTGCGGTACGTCGGGCCGCTTGCGTACGGCGCCCGTTAAAAGGGAGAGCACTTCGCGGCGGATGTCTTTCAAGTCCGCAATGCGTTCCATCAAAAAGCGGTTGTTTGTTTTTTTAAGGATATCCACACTGCGGCGGATGGCGGCGTTAAAGGCGAATGCCGCCGTTTTGCCCTGCAGAATGGTTTTGCGGGCGGAATCGGTGAGGAGCGGGTCCTTTACCAGCAATAAATGGGCGTTTAAAATGTCGCGCGATTCGTTGTTTTTTTCCGCCGTGATTTGGGCTTCCAGTTTGTCCGCCAGCGTGCGCAGGGTTTGTTCCAAAAGCTCGCTTTCTGCCTGGGGATTACGTGCATTTTCTTCAAACGAAAGGGTGCTGGACTGTATGGCAAACGCTTTGCCTTTGGCAAGCCCGCCGCAGGCGCATAAGCCGCGCAAAGGGACGGGGCGGGAAAAATCCGTCTGTTCGGGTTTGTCGGCCGTTTCCGGCGTAAATCCGCCTCCCGGGTTTTCACCGAATCCGTTTTTAAAAGCCTCTTCCAGTTTGGCAAGTATTTGGGCGGCCTGCTCTTGGGGGCCGGAAACGCGCAGAATGACTTGGTGCTGAAAGGCCAGCGCCAGGCCCATTAACGCAACAATACTTTTTGCGTCGGCCGTTTTGCCGTTATGCGCCACCTGGATTAAATGGGGGTATTCCGCGGCCAGTTTGGCCAGCACTGCAGCCGGGCGCGCGTGCAGCCCGTGCAGGTTGACGACGGTCAGCGGCGCAGATTCCAAAAAACTTCCGGCGGGGAGTTCCGCGGCCTTGGTTTCTTCTTCGGGAAAAGGAACGGAGAAAAGCGTTTGCCCCGTTTGAACGGTGCCGGAGGCTTTGCCCGCCGCGGGCGCGCCCTGCGGCGAAGTGACGACCACCAGCACCAGCGGGCTGGCGGCTTTTTTACGCAGCATATCCAAATCAAATTCCAGGAGTTTTTGCCCGGCTTTCACTTCGTCCCCGGATTTTACAAAAACCTTAAATCCTTCCCCTTTCAGGGCGACGGTTTCCAGTCCTACGTGCACCAGTACTTCAATTCCCCGGCTGACGAGTACGACGGCGTGACCGGCTTTGTTTACATTTAAAATTTTTGCGTCGAAAGGTGCGTAAAGAATGTTCGATGAGGGATCTACGGCCAGGCCGTCCCCCAGCATCAGCTCGGAAAATACGGGATCGGGCGTTTGTTCCAGGGGAACGGCGTTGCCGTCCAGCGGGCTTAAAACGGATAGTGCGTGGGGCATCAAATACTCCTTTAAAACGTATACTCCATTATAGTATACAGACGGGGTTTTTGCAAGGCGGCGCGGAGAGAAAAGGCGGCATAAAAAAGGCCTCCTCCCGCAACGGAGGAGGCCTTAAGTATAAACATCCGGGTTATTTGCTGATGTTCAGCGTTTCGCTGGCTGAATGCGCGCCGAATTGGGGCGCGTACATTGACTGTACCTGCGCGGGCAGCGCATGGAACTGGCCCGGCACCGTGGGGCGCAGGACATAATCCAGCGTCAGCGTGCCGTGAGGCAGCCAGTTGATAAAGAAGTTGGTGGCCGCGTCGCGGTTTTCGCGGTAAGAGCGAACGGTGGTCCAACTCCAGCCGCTTAACAGCTCGTCGCTTTCAAAGCCGGCGGGTTTGGGGTCCTGCAGGTGGACGTATTCAAACGCGCTGTCCGTGGTAATGGTTAAGCGCACTTTGATTTCGTCCCCGACGGACACGTCGGACAGATCTTTCAGCGGGCGCAGCTGTACTTCGTCCCCTTGTTTCTTGATGAGGAAGTACTCGCGCGACACGTTGATAACCCCTTTGGGGGAAGCCTTGGCGTCGGCCGTCTGGTATACGGCGCTCAAGGACGCAAAGTCCGTCATTTTGCTTTGTTTGGCTACCGTGGCCGTAAACGCGGCGGGGGAAACTTCCGTCCCGGTGCGCGTAAACTGCAGGTCTTCCGTCCAGTCGAACGGTTCGAATTTCAGCGTTTTCTGTTCGCCTGCCCAGTCGATTTGGTACGTGGTGGGCAGCGACAGTGCGTCTTTGGCTTTCATTACGTCCAGAAGCGTAAACACGGCCTGTGCGGCGGCTTTGGAGTCCGACCAGTCGTTCACCTGGCGGTTGAAGAGCAGCCACTGGGTCATGGGGTCGATTTTATCCGAATCCGGGCGCATTTCAAGCAGTGTTTTGAGTGTAACCGTTTGGGTGGTTAAGGTGTCGTTATACCAAATCCAGCTTTGCGGTTCGGGCGCAAAATACGCGCCGGAAAGCTCGTTTTGTTTCATGCGGTTGGTGACAAGGTCCAGGTACCGGGCGGCTTTTACGTCGTCGCCCAGGCGGTGATAGACGGCCGCGGCATAGATTTGGCCCAGGGGCGTCATAAAGCGGGATTGTTTGTCCGCATAGTCCACCCAGCGTTTGATGTACGGCTTGGCCTGGGACATTTGCGCCCACTGCGGCGGGAAGGCGGACAGCGTGTACGCCGCATACAGCGCGTACGAAACCGCCCCTACGGAGCCTTCTTTATCGTCGAGCAGCCGTTTTTCGATGCGCGGCAAAATGTACGAGAACGCCTTTTTGGCTGCCGCCTGCGGAATCTGGGCGTTATAGGATAACGCCTGTGCAAACGAGGAAAGTGCGTAAAGGGTCAGATAATCGTCATCCGGCCCGCCCGCAAACCACGTAAACGCGCCGCTTGCGTTTTGGAAGTTGGCGATTTGTTTTAGTTCCTTGGACAGCGTTTTTTCCACCGTCTGCGCGTTGAACAAATCAATGACGTCCGCCGCGTGCTGTTTGTTACCCTGCGTTTGGCGCAGCCACGGCGTTTGTTCGAGAAGCGTCAGCCGCAAGGGGTCGTTTTGGTTCCAGGAGGCCGTCTGCCCGTCCCGTTTGGGCAGTTTTTTAACGGCTTCTTTCAATTTCGGGTACGTGGTATAGAACTTATTGACTACCGCCAGCGGTACGTAACGGTTTAAGGTGGAAACCAGATCCTTGTACGGCGACGTGAGCACTTTGGGCATGCTGTTTATCACGGAGAGCGCCAGGCTGGGGTTTACCGTCAGCGCGACGGTTTCCACGTTTTTGGGGTCCACTCCGTCAAGCTCGCTGAGCACCAGCGTGTTTTTGCCGTTTTTGAGCGCTTTGTTTGCGGTGGACAACAGGCGCATTTTCCCGGGCAGAACGGGGAATGTTTTTTGTTCCGCATCGGCCGATTGCCCGGCGCGTGCGGCCGCCGTCAGCGTATAGATCGCGGGTGCGGCGGGCGCGGTGATTTCCCACGTTGCAAACTGGGTGGAATTGGCCGGCACCGTAACGGTTTTGGCGGTTGGAGTAAGTCCGAACGCGGCCAGTGCGTCTTGTCCGTCTTTTTGGATGGACAGCGTAACCTGGGCGGAGAGCTTTTTATCCGTCAGGTTCGTAACAGCCGCCTGAATGACGCCTTTATCGCCTTCGCGGTAGAA